>NZ_JBHUSF010000022.1:0-56058 GCF_042673295.1 Rhodococcus sp. NPDC057014 | reverse complement strand
AGTCAAATCACTAGCAAAAAAACTCAAACTAGCTATCAAACACTGACCCCCCACCGACGGAAGAAGGAGAAGGGCCAGCAAATACCCACACCACAACATCAACCAAACCCCAAGAGGCGGTTGAACACTCGTGATGCGGAGTACCAAAAACATTTGGCACTGACATTCATCGACACACTGTTGAGTTCTCAAAGAACACGCGCACACCATCACTTCTGGCTCACTCGCCAGCCGCTCCGGGGCAACTTTTCCAGCTTATCTCATTGGGCTGACCGGCGCAAACCGGCACCCGCTGAAGACATTCCGGGGTTGAAGCACAACCATACACGATGGTGAACTTCGGATTGGCCAGGCACTTCGTACAACCTCGTGGCATTCACCTTGCGGTGAAGGTCGGTGTCCGTGTCGCTCTGACTCGGAATAAGTTACGCGAACCGTGCGCCGATTTCCAAATCGCCTGGTCGCAGCGATTCCGGCCGTCGATCCTTCAGGTTCTGCCACTCTCGCCGTTCTCAACGACAGGTGCGCAGGACCGTCTGCCCCGTGTCCAGCCGGCGGATGTTGTCGGTGATGTCGCGGACGCGGCCGAGGAACGTGTGGTCGGTGACGCCGGACGAGTGCGGGGTCATCAGGACGTTCGGCAGGTCGCGGAAGGGCAGTGCACTCGGCGCGCCGTGACCGCCGGCATCGGGATAGGAGTACCAGACGTCGATGGCCGCGGCCGCGATCCGGTGCGACGCCAGTGCGTCGTACAGCGGCTGTTCCCGAACGAGGGGGCCGCGCCCGACGTTGATCAGGACTCCGCCGGGTCCGAGCGCCGCGAGTTCCGGCCCGCCGATCATGCCGCGGGTGTGATCGTTCAGCGGCGCGGACACCACCACGACATCCGACTCGGTCATGAGCCGGAGCAGCGACGCGTTGTCGCCCGCCCATTCGAGGCCTTCCGCGTCGGCGTCGAGATTTCCCCGCCCGGTGACCGCGCAGCCCACTGCACCGAACGCGCGGAGCAGGCTCCACGATCTCCCGCCGATGTGACCGAAGCCGACGAACCCGACCCGCGCGCCACGCATGGACCGGGACTGCGCGATCGCGTCGTCGTAGACCGATGTCGCCCACACGTCGCCGCGGAGGGCGCGGTCGTGACCGAGGAATCCGCGGCGCAGCATCAGCGCCGACGACACGATGTACTCCGCGATCGAGTCCTCGTGGTGGAACGTGTTTGCGACCAGGGTGTCGGGGGGAAGGGCGTCGAAGGCCACGTTGTCGGTGCCCGCGCCGGCGACGTGCAGCAGCCGCAGCTTCGGTGCGGCGGCCGCCATCGCGGCGGTGAACCGGCCGCCCACGTACACGTCGGCGTCGGCGAGGTCGGGGACGATCGCCGACTCGTCGAACTTCCGATGCCACGACACCACGGCGCCGGACGGCAGCCCCGACTCGAGCAGTTCGCGATGCGGCAGCAGGTTCCGGTCGCCGACGACGATCTTCATCAGGCGCGGACCAGCGCCGGGCGCTTGCTGTCGAACGACCAGCCGGGCACCAGGAACTGCATGCCCACCGAGTCGTCGCGTGCGCCGAGCCCCTTCTGGAGGTAAAGCTCGTGGGCGGCCTCGACCCGGTCCATGTCGAGTTCCACCCCGAGGCCCGGCGTCGACGGCACCGTCAGGTAGCCGCCCTCGATCTCGTACGGGTCTCTGGTGATCCGCTGACCGTCCTGCCAGATCCAGTGGGTGTCGATGGCGGTGATGTCGCCCGGGGCCGCGGCGGCCACGTGGGTGAACATGGCGAGCGACACGTCGAAGTGGTTATTGGAATGCGATCCCCAGGTGAGGCCCCACGCATCGCAGAGCTGGGCGACGCGGACCGATCCGGCCATCGTCCAGAAGTGCGGGTCGGCGAGGGGGATGTCGACGGCGCCGGAGCGGATGGTGTGCCCCATCTCGCGCCAGTCGGTGGCGATCATGTTGGTGGCGGTCGGCAGTCCGGTGGCGCGCTTGAACTCGCTCATCACCTCGCGGCCGGAGAAGCTGCCTTCGGGGCCGACCGGGTCCTCGGCGTACGCGAGCACGTCCTTCAGCCCGCGGCAGGTCTCGATGGCCTCCGACAGCAGCCACCCGCCGTTGGGGTCGAGGGTGACCCGGGCGTCGGGGAACCGCTCGGCCAGCGCCGTGACGGCCGCCGCCTCCTCGCGGGGTGCGAGGACGCCGCCCTTGAGCTTGAAATCGGCGAACCCGTATCGCGCCTGGGCGGCCTCGGCGAGCCGCACGACGGCGTCCGGCGTCAGCGCCTCCTCGTGCCGCAGGCGCAGCCAGTCGTCGGACTCGCCCGCACCCGACTGATAGTCCAGGTCGGTCTTGTTGCGGTCACCGACGAAGAAGAGGTAGCCGAGAGCCTGCACCTTCTCGCGCTGCTGACCGTCGCCGAGCAGGGCCGCGACGGGGACACCGAGGTGCTGCCCGAGAACGTCGAGGAGCGCCGACTCGACGGCGGTGACGGCGTGGATCGCGACGCGGAGGTCGAACGTCTGGTTGCCGCGGCCTGCGGAGTCGCGGTCGGCGAACGTGCGCCGCAGGTCGGCGAGCACGCCGTTGTACTCGCCGATGCTGCGCCCGGTCACGATGGCGCGGGCGTCCTCGAGGGTACGCCGGATCGGCTCACCGCCGGGGACCTCGCCGACACCGGTGTTGCCGTCGGAATCGGTGAGGATCACCAGGTTCCGGGTGAAGTACGGGGCATGCGCGCCGGACAGGTTCAGGAGCATGCTGTCGTGTCCCGCGATCGGGACCACTCGCATGTCGGTGACGACCGGGGTGCTCGTTGTACTCATCTTCCGAAACCTTCCTTCACAGCGCAGCGCCGCCCGTGAGGCGCCTCACAACGAAAACTCTAAGTGGCCCGATCGATACATGTCCAAGACTTGTTGAGCATCGAACGATGCAGATACTGCATCAGAGAAGCTGCTGTCCGATCAGCATCAACGCGCCCACACAGGACACCGCGATGGACGTCCGGCGCAGGCGAGACGCGTCCAGGTGGCGGTTCACGAACCGCGACGCCGCGTATCCGAGCACCGTCACCGGGGCGAGCAACGCGAACATCACCGCCGACTCGCGATGCACCGAACCCGTCGCGGCGAGAACGGCGACCGACAGCGTGGAGCCCACCAGGAAGAACGCGCTCATGTTGCCGCGCAGCTGCGCCCCCTTCGACCCCTGCATCACCAGCGCCATCGGCGGTCCGCCGATCGACGTGGCCGTGCCGAGCAGACCCGACGCGGCCCCGGCGACGGCGAGGTTCCGGCGTCGCGGCGGCGGCGCCCAGCCCAGGGTCGCGAAAACGACCCCGGACAGCACCACGCCCGCGAGCAGCAGCGACAACCCCCGTTCCGGCAGCACCACCAGCAGCAACGCACCCGCGATGGTGCCCGGCACCCGACCGGCCAGAGCCCACCCCGTGCCGGTCAGGTCCAGCGCTTCCCGTTCCCGCCACACCACCATCACCGTCACGACCGTCGCCGTCATGATCAGCGTCCCGGGCAGCAGGCTCGGATCGACGAGCGCCACGACCGGTGCCGCGAGCATGCCCATCCCGAATCCGATCGACGCCTGCATGCACGAGGCGAGAAAGACGGCGAGCGCGATGACCGCGAACCCGGCCCCGCTCACCCGACCGCGACCGGCACGCCGAGCGCGACCGGACGACGAGGATGGTGGCATTCGGCGACGTGGCCGCTTTCGCGCGCGTCGACGGCGGCGGGCGGCACCGTGCTCGCGCAGATGTCTGTCGCGTGGGCGCAGCGGGTGCGGAACCGGCAGCCCGACGGCGGGTTCAGCGGCGACGGAACCTCACCCTCGAGGATGATCCGCTTGCCGCGGGAGTCGGCGTCCAACTTCGGTGCCGCCGACATCAGGGCCTCGGTGTACGGGTGGGCGGGACGGTCGAAGACGGCGTCCGTCGCACCCGTCTCCACGATCCGGCCGAGGTACATCACGGCGACGCGGTCGGCGACGTGCCGGACCACGGACAGGTCGTGCGAGATGAACACGTACGAGATGCCGAGCTGTTTCTGCAGGTCGTTCAGCAGATTGAGCACCTGAGCCTGCACCGACAGGTCCAGGGCCGACACGGGTTCGTCGCAGATGACGACGCTCGGGTTCAGCGCCAGGGCGCGGGCGATCCCGAGACGCTGACGCTGACCGCCGGAGAACTCCTGCGGATAGCGGTGCTCGTCGCTCGGCCGCAGCCCCACGAGGTGCAGCAGTTCGCGCACCCGCGCCGCCCGGTCGCGGCTGGTCTTGTACATCGTCTTGTGGGTGCGCCACGGCTCGGCGATGATGTCCGCCGCCGACATCCGGGAGTTCAGCGACGCGTACGGGTCCTGGAACACCATCTGCACCCGGCGGCGCAGCGCCAGCAGGTCCTTGCCCTTCAGCGAGAACGGGTCGATGCCGTCCCACGTCACCGAACCGGAATCGGGACGCTCGAGCATCATCAGCGTCCGAGCGAGGGTGGACTTGCCGCAGCCCGATTCGCCGACGAGCCCGAGCGTTTCGCCGCGGGCGAGGTCGAGGTCGATGCCGTCGAGCGCACGCAACTGGTTCTTGCCCGCCGCGTTGGCAGGCACCTTGAACGTCTTGGTGAGGCCCCGCACCTTCAGAATCGACTCGGACATGTCAGACCTCCTCGGGGAAATGGCACGCCGAGCGGCGGCCGGCCGCGACGCCGGCGAGCGGCGGGCGGGTGGTGCGGCACAGGTCGCGGGCGAGCGGGCAGCGCGCCTGGTAGACGCAGCCGGACGGAATGGAGTGCAGGTCGGGCGGGGTGCCGCCGATCGACTTCAGGTCCTCGCCGCGGACCGCGTGCACGGGAACCGAATCGAGCAGGCCCTTGGTGTACGGGTGCTGCGGCGAGGAGAAGACCTCGGCGACCGGTCCGGTCTCGACGACGTTGCCGGCGTACATGATCGCGACGCGGTCGGCCTCCTCCGCCACCAGCGCGAGGTCGTGGGTGATGAGGATGACGGCCATGTCGTGCTCGGTGCGCAGGTCCCGCAGCAGCGACATGATCTGCGCCTGCACGGTGACGTCGAGTGCAGTGGTCGGCTCGTCGGCGAGCAGGACCGTCGGGCTCAGCGCGACGGCCATCGCGATCAGCAGGCGCTGCCGCATGCCACCGGAGAACTGGTGCGGGTAGGAGTCGACGCGCGATTCGGGTTCGGGAATCCCGACCCTCTGCATCAGCGAGATCGCTTCGCGTCGCGCCTCTTTCGCGGACAGCCCGCGGTGGATCCGGAACGGTTCGGCCAACTGCTTGCCGACGGTATAGACGGGGTTGAGCGCGGTCAGCGCGTCCTGGAACACGATGGCGAGTTCGGTCGCAGCGAGAGCACGGCGGGTCTTCGCCTTCGCCGTCACCAGGTCGACGTCGCCGAGGCGGACCGAGCCGTCGGTGACGTCGGCGATCGGCTCGAGCAGGCCGACGAGCGCCTGCGCGGTCATCGACTTGCCGCACCCCGACTCACCGAGCAACGCGAGGGTCTCCCCGCGTCGCGCGGTGAACGACACGTGGTCGACGGCCCGGACCGTGCCCGAGGGGGTGCGCAGGTCGACGGTGAGATCCGCGACCTCGAGTGCGACGCGGTCGATGTCTGCGAAGTCGGGTGATTCGACAGCCGGTGCAGGTGCACTCATGAGACGACCTTTCGGGTGGGGAACAGCCGGGAGCGACGCGACCGCGGGACGGTCAGGCGCCAGCGCTGGGCGGGGTCGGTGGCGATCCGGGCCCACGCGGCGAGCACGGTCGCCGACACGGTGGTGATGACGATGGCGAGCCCGGGGAAGAAGGACAGCCACCACGCCGTCTGCAGGTATGTCCGGCCCTGGGACACCATCAGGCCCCAGCTGATGTCGGGCGGCTGGATGCCGATGCCGAGGAAGCTCAGCGACGACTCGGCGAGCATCACGTAGCAGAAGTCCAGGGTGGCGACGGTGAGCAGAGTCGGCAACAGGATGGGGAACACGTGCCTGCGGATGACGGCCCCGCTGCCGGCGCCGAACGTGCGTGCGGCGTCCACGAACAACCGGCTCTGCAGTTCCGCCGACTCCGCGCGGGCGGTGCGGAGATAGATCGGGATGCGGGTGATCGCCAGCACCAGGACGATGTTCGCCGCGCTGGGCGAGAACACGTACAGGACGACGACGGCCATCAGCAGGGACGGGAAGCTCATGATGACGTCGGCGACGCGCATCGCCGTCGTTTCCCGCCAGCCGCGGTGGTAACCGGCCCACATGCCGATGAGCGAACCGACGATGCAGGACAGCGCGACCGCGGGCAGCGCCACCAGGAGGGTGGTGCGGCACGCGACGATCAACCGGGCGAGCATGCTGCGTCCGAGCGGGTCGGTGCCGAGGATGTTCATCCACCCGTTCGCCACGTGGAACGGGGCGAGGTTGGACTGGTCCAGGTTCTGATCGGTCGCGGCGTCGCCGACCAGCCACGGGCCGAAGACGGCGACGAGGAACACGAACACCAGGATCGCGGCCGCGACCGTGGCCATCCGGTCCCGCAGGAGCAGTTTCCACAACGGCGTCTTGTTCCGTGCAGGCTTGGGCGCGGGAGCTGCCGGGGTCGGCGGCGTCTCGTCAAGGCCCTGGTGGACGTCGCCGGCTCCGTCGAGGCGGGGAGCGTTGTCTATGGACATGTCGGCGGCCTCCTAGACCTTGGTCTTCTCGCGGACACGCGCGTCGAGAAGTGCGTAGCCCGCGTCGATCAGGATGTTGAGGACGAAGATGCTGACCGCGGTCAGGAGCACCGCCGCCTGCAGGACCGCAAAGTCGCGCTGCAGGATCGCGTCGATCATCAGTTTGCCGATGCCGGGCCACCCGAAGATCGCCTCGACGACGACGGCGCCGTTGACCAGGCCGACGGTCAGGTCGCCGGCCACCGTCAGCGCCGGGGCAGCGGCGTTGCGGAGCGCGTGGTGGGTGACGACGCGCAGGTCGCCGGCACCCTTGCTGCGGGCAAGACGTACGTATGGTGCGGACAGCGCCGACACCATCGCGCCACGCACCACCTGGGTGAGCACCCCCAGCGGGCGGATCAGCAGGGTCGCGATCGGCAGGATCCACGACAGCGCGCTTCCGGTGCCCGACGTGGGCAGCACCCCCAGCACCACCGCGAAGATCCATACGCCGGTGATGGCGAACCAGAAGTCGGGGATGCTGGCCGCGGTCATCGACAGCAGGCTCGAGATCCGGTCGGCCAGCGAGTTCGGCCGGTACGCCGCCCAGCAGCCGATCACGACGGCGCCGATGATCGCCAGCAGCATCGTGAAGAACGCCAGCTGCAACGTGGCGGGGAACGCCCGCAGCGCCATGGTCGCGGCGGATTCACCGGTGCGCAGCGACTCCCCGAAGTCCAGGTGGGCGACCCCGGACAGGTAGTCGGCCATCTGGCTCAGCACCGGCTTGTCGAGGCCGTTCTCGGCCGCGAACTCGGCGCGCTGATCGGGGGTCGCGGAGACCGGGAGGTAGAGGTTGGTCGGGTCGCCGGTGAGGCGGGCGAGCAGAAACACACCGAAGAGGACGACGAGGAGAGGTACGAGGCTGGTGTAGACGCGTCGGCGCAGGAAGGCGAACATGACTCACCGCCTTCGGATCGGGTTCGGTTGGGACATCACAATTCCTCCGGGGGCTGGGAAGAGGGTTTAGCCGTTTGCGGATGTGTCCGCGTGGGTCATCTCGCTCAGGCGCATCTCGTCGCCGGTCGCGGAGTTGGGCGTGTACTGCACGGTCGGGGACTTGGCGAGCACCCCGTTCATGTGGGCGATGTACGCGAACTGCCGGATCTCTTTCGGCTCGTTGGCGAGCACCGCGGCGAACGCGTCCTGGCGGGCGTCGCCGACGAGCTTCTCGGCGGCGTCGATCTGCGCGTCGTAAACTGTTGTGCCGAAGTAACTCTGGTAACCGTCGCTGCGCATGTACTGATCGACGGTGAACTGGGCGTCACCCGCCTGGTTGCCGTGCTGGATCACCAGCATCACCGGCCCGCTCTGCGGGTACGGCCGGACCTGGTACTCCAGCTGAGCCGCCGTGTCCATCATCTCGATCTTCACGTTCAGGCCGGCCTTGCTCAGCGAGTTCTGGATCACCTCGACGGTCTCGTTGATCTTGGGGAACTGGCCCGTGCGCCCGATCAGCCGGATCTGCTTGTCGACGGGAACGCCGTCGGCCTTGGCCTCCGCCACCAGTTGCGCGGCGCGGTCGGGGTCGTAGGGGGTGGGCTGAAGGTCGGGGTCGAACCCGACGATGCTGCTGCCGACGAGTTGCCCGGCCGGCTCGCCGAGGCCCTGGAACAGCGCCTTGACGATCCCGGCGCGGTTGACGGAGAGGTCGATGGCCTCGCGGACGCGGTAGTCGCCGAGCGGCGCCTGGCTGCCGTCGATACGCAGCGCGGTGGTCTCGTTGTTGGGGTAGGCGGCACCGAGATCGCCGGCGCCGTCCTCCGGGCCGAGCGACGTGGCGAGTTCGGCCTCGTCGTTCACCACCATCGCCGCGCGCACACTGCCCTCGGCGCGCCACTGGTAGATGGCCCGCGCGTACTCGGGGGCCGTGCCCCAGTACGTGTCGTTGCGGACCAGGGACAGCCGCTGGCCGTGATCCCAGTAGTCGATCTTGTAGGGGCCGGTGCCGATGGGAGCGCGCACCTTGTCCTTGGTGTCGGTGGTGGACGGCACCATCTCCACGAACGAGATCCGCAGCGGCAGGATCGGGTCTGCGGTGGGCGTCCGGACCGTCACGGTCGACGAGTCGACCGCGTTCACGACGAGTGCGTCGTCGCCGAAGACGTACCCGTCGACGTCGCAGCCGATCGTCGAGTTGACGGTGCGGTCGATCGAGAACGCGGCGTCCTCGGCGTCGAACGCGCTGCCGTCGCTGAACGTGACACCGGGACGGATCCGGAACGTCCAGACGGTGTCCGACGTCTGCTCCCACGAGTCGGCGAGCTTCGGCTCGAGGTCGCCGGTGTCGGCGTTGCGTTCCACCAGGGGCTCGGTGATGTTGGAGCGGACGACGACTCCGGTCGAGGTGAGTGAGGCGTCGCAGGGCTCGAGCGTGGGCGGCTCCTGCGGGAGCACGATCCGCAACGTGTCGGGGCTGGCAGCGTCGCTGTGGCTCGAATTGGCCACCGAGCAACCTGCGGCCAGAGCCGGCACCGTCAGCGCGGCGGTGGCCACGGCGACGACGCGGTAACGGGTTCCCTGCTGCAACGAACGTGCAGGGCTCATGGTGTCCTCCGTAGGGATGTGTCGCGTACTCGACGCGAGTGAAGAGGGCCCGCCTGTGACGGTAGACACACGCTATGAGCGGCCCGGAGGAGCCGTCAACAGGGGGTGACGGCACAAAACGGCTCGTGAGGGCCGTCACAGGCGCGATATCGAGGAGACTGCGATCACCCAGCGAGCCCCTGACCGGCGCATACGGGACGATTCGGGATCTGCGCACGTCAGCACGCCGCCGACTGATGCCGTTTCAGTATCGATCCATGTTATTTACGTGTTGGACAGGTATTCCGAGGGACGCTTAACTTACCGATAACCGGCGGCGCGGACAGCCGCGTCGCCACTCGTCAGGAGGCACGATGGTGACCGCAGAGGCGTCCGTGAAAGAAGCTGCCGCACAGACCGTTTCAGGAGGGCGGGTTCTGCAGGTCGGGCCGCTGAAGCCGTCGCTCACCGCAACCCTCTCCGAGAAGTACGACGCCCTCGCCCTCCCCGTCGGTGAAGACCGGGACAGCTTTCTCGCCGAGCACGGCGAAACCGTCACCGCCGTCGTGACGTCCGGACGCACCGGAGTCGACGCCGCCCTGATGACGGAACTGCCGAACCTCGGCGCCATCGTGCACTTCGGAGTCGGTTACGACACAACGGATGTCGAGCGCGCCGAAGAACTCGGAATCGGCGTCAGCAACACCCCCGACGTCCTCACCGACTGCGTCGCCGACACCGCCGTCGGACTGCTCATCGACACGCTCCGCGGATTCTCCGCCTCGGACCGCTTCGTGCGGGCAGGCCGCTGGCCCGCCGAGGGCAACTTCCCCCTCACCCGGAAGGTCAGCGGCACGCGGGTCGGCATCGTCGGCCTCGGCCGCATCGGCTCCGCCATCGCCGCCCGCCTCACCGGCTTCGGCTGCACGATCTCGTACCACAATCGGCGGGAGGTCCCCGGTTCGCCGTTCGCGTACGTCGACTCGGCCGCCGCACTCGCCGCCGGGGTCGACGTGCTGATCGTCGCCGCGGCCGGCGGCAAGGGAACCCAGAAGCTGGTGGACCGAGAGGTTCTCGAAGCACTCGGACCCGACGGGTATCTGATCAACGTGGCACGCGGAAGCGTCGTCGACGAGGACGCGCTCGTCGAACTGCTCACCGAACGCAAACTCGCCGGCGCCGGGCTGGACGTGTTCACCCGGGAACCCCACGTTCCCGAGGCACTCCTCGCGCTCGACACCGTCGTCCTCCTCCCCCACGTCGGGAGCGGCACCACCGAGACCCGCGCCGCGATGGAGGCTCTGACCCTGCAGAACCTCGACGAGTACCTCGCCCAGGGCACCCTGACCACCCCCGTTCTCGAGCCGAGGTCACGATGACCGTCATTCTCAGTTACGTTCCGACCGTCGAAGGTCGTGGCGCCCTGACCTTCGGGTTCACCGAAGCCCGCATGCGCGCAACGGATCTCGTGGTGATCGCCGACGGCGACAACGCCTCGGCACCCGGATTCGAGGCCGAACTGCACTCCGCCAGGGAGGAAGCGGACGCAGCCGGCGTCGGCTACCGCATCGCACGGAACGAACCCGGCCGCTCCCACGCCGACAACCTCATCGACGCGTCCTACGACGCCGCCGCCGAACTCCTCGTCCTCGGCATGCGGCGCCGCTCCCCCGTCGGCAAACTCCTCATGGGCAGCGTCGCCCAGCGCGTGCTCCTCGAGGCGCAGTGCCCGGTCGTCGGGGTCAAGCCGCCGGTCGCCGCGGAGGTCTGAGCCGCCCCGGCGAAGTGTCGGAATCGCGGTGGATCGTGCTGCGGCGGCGGTATTCTTCCGGGCACGGGCCACGAGAGGACTGCCGATGCGTCGATCACCGTTCACCCGACTCGGCCGTCGGGCGGCCGTCGCCACTGGGGCGCTGATCCTCGCCACCGCGGTGGCCGCCGCACCCGCCATTTCGGCGATGCCGGCCGCGAACACGCTCTACGTGACCGAGAACGGCACCGGTTCCGTGCTGTCCCTGCCCGCCACCGGCGGCACCCCGGGCACCGTGGCCACCGGGATCGCCGGACCGGGCGGGATAGCGGTGTCCGGTGACACGCTGTTCGTCACCGCCGGCGCCTCGGTCGTGTCGGTGCCCGCCGCGGGCGGTAGCCCCACCACCCTCGCAACCGGCCTCGGTAACGCGTTCGACGTGGCGGTGTCCGGCGGGACGCTCTACGTCACCGAGTTCGATTCCGGCAACGTCGTCGCGCTGCCCGCGGGCGGTGGCACCCCCAGCCCGGTCGTCACCGGTCTCCAGCAACCGGTCGGGGTCGCCGTCTCCGGGAGCACCCTCTACGTCACCGTCGCCGGCGCGGGGACGCCCGGCACCGGTTCCGTCGTCGCCGTGCCCGTCACCGGCGGCACCCCCACCGTGCTGGCTGCCGGCCTGAATCTCCCGGCGGGAATCGACGTCTCCGGCGGCACCCTCCACGTCGCGGTCGCCGGTGACGGATCCGTAGTCTCCCTGCCCGCCACCGGCGGCACCCCCACCGTCCTGACGACCGGGCTCGTCCGCCCGTTCGGTCTCACCGTCTCGGCGGGCACGGTGTACGTCGCGGCCGCGGGCGACGCAGGCTCGAATAACGGCTCCGTGATCTCCCTGCCCGCCACCGGGGGAACCCCCACCGTTCTGGCCGCCGGACTCGACCAGCCGTTCTCCGTCGCCGCCACCACAGCGTGCACGGGTTCTCTGTGCATTCCGTTCGGTAGTTAGCCGAGATCGCCGCCCGGGTGCGTTGCCCGGACGCGCCGACGTCGACGCCATCGAGGCCGCACACCCCGGACTGTTCACCGTGCTGCGCGAGGATCCCGGGATCGCTTTTCTGCTCGTCGCCGCCCCCGGCGGGTCCGTGGCGCTCGACCCGCTGCACGGTGCCGAAGCCGTGCACCACGTGCTCGTCGGCTGGCGAGATCTGTCGCCGGAATCAGGCGCAGCGGCGACGAGGCAGGACAACACCACCCATGCGGACAATCGGTGACGCGCGTGGACCGGTGGTAGGGCTGTCCACGCGGGTGTCGGCGGTCGATCCACCCGCGGGGCAGGTGGTGGTCGGGACCTCGTCAGCGTCCGTCCCGAGGCAGGCGAAGACGGCACAATCGAGTCGGAAGCGATGCCTGTCTGCGGTCTTTCGGAATCTGATGAGTGACCAGACGATGGCATGCCGGCGCGGCGACAGGGACTGTCCTGTCGCCGAGTCGGCATGGTGTGTTGTGTTCTGTGGTCAGGATGCCCGGGGCCCGGCCCGGTTGTGAGCGGGGATCGGCTTCCGCTCCCAGTCGACCTGCCGCGGCGGGATGAACGTGGGGTGCCGATCGGCCCCCATCACGATCTCCCAGTCACTGTGGTGGAGCAGACGGTGGTGAGTCGCCGGGGGGAGTTTCACCCCCCGGCGCTCGTAGAACCGTGCGTGACAGTCTCCCGTCACACGGCTCCCGCCGTTGAACCGGCGGGCAAGGCACCATGTCGCCAGTGGACGAACATACCCGGGTAGGCAGTGGCGATGTCCGCCAGCCTACGTCGGGCTTTCGCCTTGTAGCGGTGCAGGTGTTTGTATTTCCGGCATGCCCAACTCACCAGATGGCGGTTGAGTGCTTCGGCCAGGAAGCCGATCAACTCGGACTTGTAGAAGCGCCCGTAGTAGTTGATCCAGCCCGCCACGATCCGGTTGATCATCGTGGCGATCTGCTTGAAAGAGAGGTCGGTACGGCGTCCGAGCCGCCAGCCACGGATGGTGGCGGACATCGCCCTGCGCGCCTGCTTGCTGACCGCCGGAAGAAAACCCGTCTTCCAGGAGCCGTCCCGCAGGCGTGCATACCGCGGCCGGAACGTGTAGCCAAGGAAGGTGAACTCGACCCCGACATCGGGAATACGAGGCCGCCCGTCCTGGGCGCAGTACACGATCCGCGTCTTGTCCGGGTGCAGCCGCAGCCCGAACCGCCACAATCGGCCAGCAATCAGATTGCGAATGAACTTCGCCTGCTTCTCGCTGCCGCAGTGAACGATCGCATCGTCGCAATACCGTTCGAACCTGACCCCCTCCTGGGTCTCATGCAACCACCGATCAAACGCATAGTGCATGAACAGGTTCGCCAACAATGGAGAGATCGCGGACCCCTGAGGGGTCCCGCGATCGCGGGACACCAGGGTGCCGTCCGACTGTTGAATCGGCGCCGTGAGCCACCGACGCACATACAGCAGCACCCACGGCAGGTCGGTGTGATGCGCGACCGCCTTGACAATCGGCTCGTGCGGCACGTTGTCGAAGAATCCTTCGATGTCGAGATCGATCATCCAGGACTGCTCGAAACACCGTTGCCGGCACGCCGCGACCGCGTCCAGGGCCGAGCGCCCGGGCCGGTAACCATACGAATCGGGGTGGAACACCGGTTCCACCTCCGGTTCGAGGACCATGGTCACTACCGTCTGCGCGATCCTGTCCGCGACCGTGGGCACGCCGAGCACCCGCACACCCTTCCCGCCAGCCTTCGGGATCTCCACCGCCTTGACGGGCGGCGGAAAGTACGATCCCGACGACATCCGATTCCAGATCCTGTACAGGTTGTTCTTCTCGTCCTGTGCAAAATCCGCCAACGACTGCCCGTCGATCCCGGCAGCGCCTTTGTTGGCCTTCACTTTCTGGTACGCAGCCCAGACCAGGTGTTTGGAAATGTCAAACGCCTTGCCCTCCGGCCTTGTGGCGACCAAAGATTCCTCCCAAACGATGTCGGTTGATCTGTGAATCGACACTCAACGACCCGACCCCTTTGCTCCGCCCCCGTTACAGGAACATCACCGCTACTACGGGCCGGTCCGCCCTCCTGCCCCGCAGATCGGTATCACCGACCGCCTCAACGCTCTTCACGTCTTGGCGGTGTCCCTCTCGCCGAGCGCAATGCGTTCGCCGGTTCGGGGCGAGGAGTTCTCCTGTTCCGTATCGAAGCCGTCTGGTCGAGCTCGCGCCACCTATATGCCGGACACCACCGAGGCAGGAGGCAGATGGCCCCTCGGCTCATCCCGGGAAATTCACCAGTCCCCGGTTTTGATGTCATCTCATGCGTTACGACACGTCGTCAGTGGTTCACTCGCGTTCGCCTTCTCGACCCCCACCTGCCGCCGTCATTGCGGCGACTTTTCCATGACGCTCACCACCACGGCTCATTCACCGCAGCAGCTCATGGCGGTTTGGAACCACCCTCTGCCGGGCGATCCCGAAGGACCTACCTTCATCTTCGATACAGCACTACAACAGCAAGATTCAGCTTCTACATCAGAACCTCACTCTCGTATTCAGGACACACGATGGAAACCGCAGAGCAGCAAGAGGTTACCCATGTCGGACGGCCCACCTTCGGACCAATGGACGATGTGGTGACCCTCGCACCATGACGGCGGCGCACCGCATCCGGGGAAGGCGCATCCACGATCCCTCGCCACCAACGCTTTCCGTTGCCGCTTGGTGACGGTACGGGTGGAATCTCCGAGGTCGAGTGGTGCTCCGTTGCCGTCGAGCACGATCGGCGTGTAGATCGAATCACAGCTCACGAGGCGGGCCATCTTGATGCTCAGCGGTCCCATCCACTCCGTCCACGCCACTCCGTCGACTGCGAACAGAGACTCCTCCGTCGCCGAGGCCCCCTGCGCTCCTCGCGCACCGCAGTCGGTGCGGTCGGCATGGTCGGCCAGGTCCTTGACGTTGACATGCAGCGAGACGTGCGGCCGCTCGCCGCCCTCTTCACCGGCAATTCCAGAGTCGAGGTAGCGGCGCAGCAGTTCGGTGAACCCGTCGGCCCGCCGCTGCCCGGGGGTGCGGGTGTCTTTGGTTCCGTCCTGCGCCGGCCGCGGCTTGGACAGACCGGACAATGCCGAGAGCAGCATTTCGCCGGTGACTGCGTCGAGGTCACCTTTAACTGCCATGCGTCCGTTGAGCGTCTTGCAGGCGTGGAACTCGTTGAGTTCGGTGTCTTCACTGGGCGGCGGATCGTCGGATTCGAAGATACGTTCCAGCCTGGCGATGACGGCGCGCAACGCGTCCGTGTTAGCCGTGGGACCGGATGCCGCGAAAAGCAACGCATTTCGGCAATCATCGAGCGCCTCGCGCGGCATACCTTTCGGCGGCCTCTCGCAAAACTTCATGATGAGCGCCGCGTGCTCCGCCGAGATGTTGGTGCCATAGAACTCGTCCGCGATCTCCGGCTGGCGTCGCAAACCTCTGCCCAGCATCACGATTCGCCCCGCCGCACCCACCTCGAGCAGCGTCTTGGACGCCAGCCACATCTTGACGTTGGGAAATCCCAGCACATCGACCGTGCAGCGATGGTCGACGGCACCGACGAGTTTGACGCGCAGCGCCTCGAGTTTCTGAATCTCGTCCGAAATACGAACAACCGAGTCGAGCAATTCGACCTCGGCCATACGCCACGCATCACCGACCGCAGTTGTCAGGATTTCGTCCGACAACGCCCCCTGGATATCTTCCCCGATCCCCATGCACCGATCTTAGTTCGAACAACTGTTCGAGTCAATGTCGAATTCCGCGCCGGACATTGGTGAAATCAGTGGTCGAGCCACGGGCCGTCCGCCCCGCCCCATCCGCAACCGGGACGGCGCCGAATACCTGCCGTGGGACAGCCATGATCGACGGGCCCGATCGCGCGGACGGCGCACAACTGGGCGGTCGCCTCCTGACCTTGGTCGGCGACCGCGACTTCCACGCGCTCGCCCGGGAGATCTCGCGGATCACCTGCGGCACCGGGGGCGACGGCGCGGCGTTCACCGCGGTCGTGACGTGGATGGTCGCCACCATCGCCGACCTCGTCGCGGACCCGACCGCCAGTGTCACCGACGCCGTCGACAGCTTCATCAGCGTCGTCCCCGTCGTGCACGACGCACCCGAGCTGAACGACGAGCTGCCCGCGCCCGCCGAATGGCTGTTCAGCGCCGTCGTGAGTCACCTGCAGGGCAGGCACGGGGCGGGATCCGATCCCCCGCCGCCCGTGCCCGCCGACACCGAACTCGCACGGGTGCAGGCCCTCGTCGAAGCATTGCTGTGGCTCGACGCCCTCCTCGAACGCGACCACAACCTGTAGCGCCGGTCAGGGTTGCACGGGCGGGTGGTAGGTGAGCGTGTTGCCGAGGAACCACAACAGTCCGAGCACGATGGGCAGGTGGAAGACGAGCTGCACCGCGGTGAACCCGACGAGGTGCCGGGCGCGCAGGCCCAGGATGCCGAGGAGCGGCAGCATCCAGAACGGATTGACGAGATTGGGCAGTGCCTCCGCGGCGTTGTAGATCTGGACCGTCCACCCGAGATGCGCCTGAAGGTCGTTGGACGCCTGCATCACGTACGGGGCCTCGATGATCCATTTGCCGCCACCGGACGGAATGAACAATCCGAGCACCGCCGAGTAGATACCGATGACCAATCCGAACGTGCCGTGCGAGGCGATGTTGACGAAGCCCTCGGAAATGTAGTGCGCCACCGTGTTGCCGTCGGCGTCCTGCGCCCGGGTCATGATGGCCGCGATCCCGGCGTAGAACGGGAACTGCACCAGGATGCTCGCGCACGCGGGCACCGCGTTCCTCACCGCGAGCAGGAAGCGCCGCGGACGCCAGTGCAGCAGCATGCCCAACGTCAGGAACAGCAGGTTGTACGTGCTCAGGTTGGAGATCACGAGAATCGGATCGTTCGACGCGAATTCCCGGAGCAGCCAGCCGAATACGAGCGCACCGACGATCAGCGGAAGCACCGGGCTGTACTCGAGCCAGTCGCCGGGACGCTCCCGCTTCGGCAGCGGCGGCGACACGTCGTGGACGTCCACCCCCAGATCCTCAGCGGTCACCGAGTTCGCCTTGTGCGGCGCGGACAGATACGCGATCACGATGCTGACCACGAAGATCACCGCCGCGAGGAACAGCGACTGCCACAGGAAGATCGTGTCCCGGAACGGGATGACACCCGTGATCGCGAGCAGCTCCGGGGTGAGGCTCTTCGGATTCGCCTGCAGCTGCGCCGCCGAGGAGCTCAGCCCGAGCGCCCAGATTCCGCCGATTCCCAGATAGGCGGCCGCGCCCGCTGCCCGGTAGTCGAGGCCGAGTGCGGTGCGGCGCGCCATCGCCCGCGCCAGCAGACCGGCGAAGACCAGTCCGAAACCCCAGTTCACCATCGACGTCACGAGGCTGATTACCGCGATGAACGTGACGCCGCCGCGGGCAGTGCGCGGTATCGCCGCGAGCCGCGTGATGAGACGTTCGGCAGGTGGCGACGACGCCACGATGTAGCCGGTGACCACGACCATCGCCATCTGCATCGTGAACGGGATCAGATCCCAGAAACCGGTCGAGAAGTTCGTCGCCACCGTCGCCGGCGACGCCCCGATGGCCAGCGCGGCCCCGGCCACCAACGCCACCGCGAGCAGCGCGAAGATGAACGCGTCCGGGAACCACCGCTCGATGACCGACGCGAACCGCAGCGCGACCCGGGCCAGGAAACCCTCCCGGGCGTCCTGCTGTTCCTCGTCGCGAATCTCGGATTCGACTGTGCTGCTCATGATGTCGCCACCTTCGGCCGACGTGGCACGATCGGAAGGCTTGCCGCGATGCCCACCGAGGACTCGAACATCTGCGCGTGCGCGAGCAGCCGGGCCTCCTGCCCCGGCGCACCGACCAGCTGCAGTCCCACCGGCAGTCCGGCGTCGGAGAATCCGCACGGGAGCGCAACGACCGGGCATCCGGTGAGACTCACGCAGAACGTGATCGCGATCCAGTCGATGTACGTCCGCGATTCCACGCCGTCGATGCGTTCGGGATACGTCCACTCCACGGGGAAGGGATCGAGCGGTGCCGACGGGATCACCAGCAGATCGTGGGTCTCGAAGTAGTCCGCGATCTCGTGGAACAGTTGTCCGCGAACGCGTTCCGCCGACAGCAGCGTCTCCGTGGACTGGGTGAGTCCACGCTCGATGTTCCAGACGATGTCGGGCTTGATCGCGCCGCGATGCTCGGCGAGAAGCCCGCCGTGCACGGCCGCCACCAGATGGCTGCGCAACGCCTGGAAGGCGTCGTAGGCGCCGGTGAAGTCCGGGCAGTCCGTCACGATGTCGGCACCCAGTGCGTCGAAATGTTTCATCGCGTCACCGCAGACGCGGCGCATCGCCGGCTCCACCGGGAGGCACCCGAGGTCCGGGCTGAATCCGACGCGGGCGGGCGGGTCGAACGTCGTCAGGCGTTCCAGGAACGACCGCGGCTGTTCCGGTGTCGTCAACGGGTCGTGCAGGTCGTGCCCGACCATCGCGTCCAGCATCAGGGCGACGTCACCGACATCGCGTGCCATCGGCCCCTCCACCCACAGCGGGTCGAACGGGATGGCGGGCCTGCGGCGCGGGATCCGCCCGGGAGTCGGGCGCAGACCGACGGTCGCGTTGTATCCGGACGGGGTGCGGAGGCTGCCGCCCAGGTCGTTGCCGGTCGCCAGCCAGGCGCTGCCGGACGCGAGCGCGGCCGCCGAACCACCGGAGGAACCGCCCACCGAACGGTCGAGGTTCCACGGGTTACGGCTGGGCCCGAACAGCGTGTTGTACGTGTGACCGCCGGCGAACTCGGGCACGTTGGACTTGGCGTACGGGATGCCGCCGTTGTTCTCGAGGACGCTCACCATCGCGTCGGACCGGGTGGCGACGTGGTCGGCGAACAGGGGCGAGCCGTGCGTCGTGCGCTGCCCCGCCACGTCGTTGTAGTCCTTCACCGCGACCGGTAGTCCGGCGAGCAGGCCGCGCCCGGCCGGATCGGGAACTTCGGCCTCCAACCGCGCCGCGCGTTCGGCGGCGGCATCGAAGAACTGGATCGGGAGGGCGTTGACCTGCCGGTCTGCGTCGGCAACGTGCCTGCGGAGGGCCTCGAGAACGCTCGTCGGCGTCTCGGTTCCTTCGCGTAGCAACCGGACGACCTCGCGTGCGGGCTTCTGGATCAGATCGGACATCGGGGCTCCTCATCGACGAACGTCAGTTTCGGCCCCAAGCGTCACTCCGGCGTCGGATTCAAGCAATGAAATCCAGCAATATGGAGGATTCAGCCGTACGATTGGCCGATCATGCCGGAACACACAGCCGATCCCCTGGACCGCAAGATCATCGCCGCGCTGATCGTCGACGGCCGCGCGACGTGGTCGACGATCGCGGCCGCCCTCGGCGAGGCCGAGCGCACGGTGGCACGCCGGGGTTCGCGACTGCTGGAGACGGGGATGGTGGAGGTTCGCGGGATGGCGGACCCGCACCGCACCGCCGACTCCGATCCGTTCATCGTCCACGGGCGGTGCCGGCCGGACAGCACGTTGACGGCGGCCGTCGCGCTCGCGCACCGACCGGAGAGCGTGACGGTCTACGTCCTGTCGGGACCGCAGCACTGCTATGCCGACATCTGGGCTCCGCGCCGCCGGCAGTCCCGTCTCTTCCTGCAGGAAATGGCGACGCCGTCGGGTTTTCTGCAGATGGACATCTCGCCGGTGCTCGAATACATACGTACGCTTCACGACTGGGAACCGGGAATCCTGACCGAAACACAGACCGCCCAGATCCGCCGGATCCCGAAAACCCGCTGGCCGCAATTCACCGACCCGGTCGTCCTCGACCGAGAGGACAAGGCACTGGTGCGGTTGGTCGTCGAGAACGGCCGGGCGAGTTTCGAGGAACTGTCCCGGCTCGTGGGCATCTCCGAACAGACCGTCAAACGACGCCTCGACAAGATGCGGCAGTCCGGGCTGCTCACGTTTCGCGCGGTGTTCGACCCGGCGCTGATCGGCCTGCCCGTCGCCGCGCTGCTGTGGATCCGGACCAAACCGTCGCGGGTGTCGGCGGTCGCCGAGGCGCTCGCCGGTCAGCCGTTCCTCCGGTACGCGGCGATCATCATGGGCGATCACCAGATCGTCGCGGACTTCCGGCTGCCGTCGAAGGAAGCCCTGCGCGAATTGATGCTCGAAGCGGAGTGGCTCGAGCACGTCGACCGGTTGGAGAGCTCGCTGATCCTGGAAACCCTCAAACAGAGCCGCGTCCTCGCGAGCGATCTCGGGTAGAAGACCACCCGCGGGCGACCCCGTGTCGCACATCCGGGCCTCGCACCGTACGGTTGGTCGAAGTTGAGTACACAGCTACCGAGTTCGCGGGACGTCCGACGTGTCCGTACTCCGTTCTGGCGTAGCGATCGCGCACAGTGCGCGAGGACGCCCCTTCCATCGATTTTCTCGTGATCTGCCGGAAGTCTGTTCGTCCGGCCCATTGATCTGCGGGGTGCCTGCATGACGAAGACCGCGGGCGGCGCGACGGTCACAACAGCCGAAAGGTGCTCGCTCATGCCACTCACCGTGGAGCACACCACCCGTTACGCCGACGCACTGACGACACTGGCCCTGGCCGCACATCGCCCGGCGACCGTGGTCAACACCGGCGCCGGTTACGCCGTCCGGGTCGATTTCGAGCGCGGCATCCATTTGCTCGCCACCAACGCGCCGGGGGATCTCAGTTCCGATCCGGACGCACAGAACCCGTGGGTCGTGCGGTTCTTCCAGCGGAATCCCGACGCCGACGACGTGCAATTGGTAGAGGTGACCGGGGAGTGGCTCGCCGACGCGTTCGACCAGGCCCTCGCCGCGATGCCGATCGCCGGGGTCGCCGACGACCTCGATGCCGGATCCGGCGACCAGCACCCCACCGCACCGGGCATGCTCGACCTCACGCAGTAACCCCGACCGGCGTTCGTCACCGGCCGGCCGCGGACCGTCCCCCAGTCCCCTACTCCACCTAGCCCAGATCGTGGCCCGTCGCCACGCGCGCGTAGGAGTGCAGGCTGGCGATCACTTCGGCGCGGCTGCGCCGCCCGGCCAGCACCTCCATCTGGTAGCCGTCCTCCATCGCGACGAAATTGGCGGCGAGCATGCGCGGCGGGTCGGTGAGCACGAAGTGGCCCTGCGTCTGCCCGATGACGAGAATGCCGTAGTAGACGGCAATTTGGCGCTCGGTCAAGGAACTGTCCAGAGCCGCAGCCTTGGCGTCGCGCAGCGATCGCGGCCAGCACTCGAACAGCAGCCGGACCAGTTCGTCGTCCGGCCCGCTGGCGACGCCGTGGTCGATGCAGGCGCGGAGGCGGTCACGCGCGTCGGAAAACTGTTCGGCGACGCGCTCGCGCTCCTGGCTGAAACGCTCGATGGCCCGCTGGTACGTCTCGTAGATCAGCGCATCGAGGTCGCCGTAGTACAGCACCGCCGCGGGCGTGACCCCGGCCTGCTCCGCGATGTCGCGCAGACGCACCCCCTCCAGTCCGCGCGCGAGCACCGCCCGCTGGACGGCCTCGCCCAGTTCGGCCCGGCGTGCTCCCTGGTCCTTCTTCCGCGCCACTGCCTTCGCCCCACTCTCGCCGAGTTCTTATATAGAAATTTAGACGGTACCTGCCCAGCTGTTGACACGTAGATCGCACTGTTCTTAAATTTCTGTTTAAAGAATCCATTCGAGCTCAGGAGTCACCGTGCCGACCAATCCCACCGACGCAGAGACAAGCCTCGACCCACCGCAGGCACCCACCGGAAAGGGCCTGCAGGGCGGTTCCGTCGGCCTGCTCGCCGCCGTCGCGCTCGGCCTGTCGTCGGTCGCGCCGGCGTACAGCATCGCCGTCACCCTCGGTTTCGTGACGATGGTCGTCGGCAACCTCGCACCCGCCGCCCTGCTTCTCGGCTTCGTGCCGATCCTTCTGACCGCGTTCGCTTTTCGCGAACTGAACCGGGAAATGCCGGACTGCGGCACCACGTTCGTCTGGACCACCCGCGCGTTCGGCCCGCACGCGGGATGGTTGTCGGGCGGCTGGGTGGTACAGATCGCCACGCTCATCGCGATGACGGCACTCGCCCGGGTCGGAGCCGGGTACCTCCTGACCGTGCTCGGCCTGGACTCGCTGGCGACCGACGATGTCGCGGTGATCGTCACCGCGATCCTGATCGTCGCCGCCGTCACCACCATCGCCTACCGCGGTCTGCAACTCGCCGCGTCGGTGCAGTACGTACTGCTGGGACTGCAAGTGGTCGCCCTGTTCGGCTTCGGCGCCGCCGCGTTCGCGCGTGACGGTGCGTCCGCACCGAGCCTGTCCTGGCTCAATCCCCTCGCATTCGGTGGCTTCGGCCCCTTCGCCGAGGCGGTACTGCTGTGCCTGTTCATCTACTGGGGGTGGGACGCGCTGATCACCGTCAACGAGGAAACCCGCGACAGCGACCGCATCCCGGGCCAGGCCGCGGTGATCTCCACCCTCGTCCTCCTGGGCACGTACCTCTTCACCGGATTCGCCGCGATCAGCTTCGCCGGCATCGGCACCGACGGTCTGGGCCTGGGCAATCCGGACAACGCGGGCGACGTCCTCGCCACCCTCGGGCCGCCGGTACTCGGCACCGCCCTGTCGAAGGTGGTCGAACTCGCCATCTGCGTGTCGGCGATCTCGGCGCTGCTCACCTGCATCATCGGGAGCTCACGCGCCACCCTGTCCATGGGCGCGCACGGCGCACTGCCCCGCGCCTTCACCCGCATTCACCCCACCCACCGCACCCCCGCGTTCGGCACCGTGTTCTTCGGAGCCGCCGCCGCGGTCCTGCTCACCGCCCTCACACTCGTCTCGGGCGACTTCCTCGGCGACGCCATCCTGTCGATCGGCCTGCTCATCGCGTTCTACTACGGCGTCACCGGCCTCGCCTGCGTCTGGTATTTCCGGCACCGCCTGACCGACTCCCCGCGCGACTTGTTCCTCCGAGGCATCCTGCCCGCACTGGGCGCGGCGATCATGCTCGCCGCCTTCGCGCGCAGCGCCCACGACATGCTCGCCCCCGACTACGGGGCGACCTCGTTCCACGGCATCGGCGGGGTGTTCCTGCTCGGTGTCGGTTCGATCGCCGTCGGTGCCGTCGCGATGGTGCTCGTCCGCACCCGGTTCCGCCGCTTCTTCCGAGACGGCCGCACCGCCGTCACCCGACTGACCGTCACCGAGGACTGAACCATGCGCACACTGACCATCGCCGCCATCCAGACCGCCCCGATCCCGTTCGACGTGGACGCCACCTGGCAGCGGTTCGCCGACCAGATCCGCGCCGTGCGCGACACCTTCCCGCACGTCGAACTCGTCGTGGTCCCCGAACTCCTGCTGGCCGCCGAGGCGCCCCTCCTCGAGTCCCGCTCCGACTGGATGGACCGGGTGGCCCTGCCGCTCGACGGCCCCCACCTCGACCGGATCTGCGCGCTCGCCGAGGAGACCGGCCTGTGGCTGGTGCCGGGAAGCCTCTACGAACGCGCCGACAACAGGATCTACAACACCGCCGTCGCCGTGTCGCCGCTCGGTGAGGTCGTTGCCCGCTACCGCAAGGTCTTCCCCTGGCAGCCCTACGAGCACACCGCACCCGGCAGCGAATTCGTCGTCTTCGACATCCCCGGCACCGGCCGGATCGGGCTGGCGATCTGCTACGACGGCTCCTTCCCCGAGACCGCACGCCAACTCGCGTGGCTCGGCGCCGAAGTGATTATCCAACCCACCCTCACCACCACCCGCGACCGCGAGATGGAACTCGTCTGTTCGCGCGCCAACGCCTGGACCAACCAGGTCTACGTCGTCAACGTCAACGGCGCCGACCCGGCCGGCGTCGGTGCGAGCGTGGTGGTCGACCCCGAGGGCATCATCCGCCAGCAGGCAGGCTCGGGCGAGGAGATCCTCGTCGACACCCTCGACCTCGACGCCGTGACCCGGGTCCGCACCTACGGCACGTTCGGTCTCAACCGACCCTGGAATCAGATCGCCCGGTACGGCAGCGACATCCGACTCCCGATGTACGAGGGCGCCGGAATCCGGACACCGCCGTGGCACGACGACGCCGCGCCGATTCCGGCGGCCACGACCCGCTGACACGTTTCCCGGGGAGGGGCGGTGACCGAAGGACCCGCCTTTCCCGGGACCGGTCCTGGATAATTGCCAGAGTGAGGCCCCTCGCTGCTTCGTCCGTCGACACGGTCCTTCAGGACTATCGGCCGCGCATCCTGCGCCGCTACCTGTGGATCACGACGGCGCTGCACCTGGCCGGGTTCGTGCTGCCTCCGATGGTCGGGTTGCCGATCCGGCCGGAGACCGTCGCCGCGCGCTCGGCAGGCATCCTCCTCGGAGTGGTCGCACTCGTGGTGCTGCACCGGGGCGGACGCAGACCGGGACGGCGGGCCTACCAGGTCAGCACCGCGGCGGCACTGTTCGCCACACCGATCGTGATGTCGGGTCTCATCCTTGCCGTCGCCCAATTGGTCTGCGCGATCGCGGCGACGTTCCTGGCGATGTATTTCGTCGTGTTCTACCCGAAACTGCAAGCGAGGCTCCTCGTCGGTTGTCTCACCGGGTTGATGGCGGTCGGGGTCGTTCTCGCCCCCACCGCCTTCACGCTGGCGCCCGTCGACGTCGGCACGGCGACCGTGAAGGCCGCAGTTCTCGTCGTGGTGGTCACCTGTGTGGTCGGTGCGGCCGAGATGTTCGGATCCCTGACCCGAACGCTGATCGAATCGGCCAGCACCGACGCACTGACCGCCCTGCTCAACCGCGCCGGGTTCGAACTCGCGTTCCGGGACGCGCTCGAGAGCGCGGGCGCGGAGCAGGCGTCCGTCACGTTGGTGCTCGTCGACGTCGACCAATTCAAGTCGACCAACGACCACTACGGCCACGCCGCGGGCGATGCGGTTCTCGTCGATCTGGCGAACTACCTCGCCGAGCACATGCCCCGCGGCGCTCTGCTCGCCCGGGTCGGCGGCGACGAGTTCGTCAGCTGCATGGTCGGCGAGCACCACGCCGAGCTGCCCGAGGTGATGGCGCGACTCGCGCGGCAGAGCCCCACCTCGTTCAGCTTCGGCGTCGCCTCGTGCACCGGAGAATCCGACCCGCTCACCGCACTCTATCGACGGGCCGACCGTGAGCTGTACACCGCGAAGCAGCGACACCACCCGCCCGAGCCACCGGCCGACGAACCGTCACTGCAGACGGGGTGGAACGCCTGACCACGGGTCGTACCGCGGGTGATTCGGCGAGGCGCGCGGTCACCGAACGACGGCCCGCCGGTCGCACCCGGGTGACCATCCACACCGCCGCAACGACCAGTGCGCAGCCGGCGAACTGCCCGATGCTCGGACTCTCGTGCACGATCACGATGGAGAACAGCATCGCCAGGACCGGCTGGAGCAACAGCAGCGTGGCACCCACCTCGGCGGCGAGCCTCGGCAGGGCGAAACCGATGAGGACCCAGCCGAGCACCTGGCTGCTCAGCGACAGCGCCGCCAACCATCCCAGAGCGGGCCATCCCGGCGTGAGGTCCACCGTTCCCCAGAGCGATCCCACCGCGGTCCCGACGACGCCCGCGGCGATCGTCGACACGAACACCTGCGACGACGCCCGGTGCGCGGATCCCGCCCGGCCGATGACGAAGATGTAGATCCCGTAGGCCACGCCCGCGGCCAGCGACAGCAGGGTTCCGAGGAACAACTGGTCGCCCTCGCCGCTGCCGCCGAGGATTCCGCCGGCGAGGGCCACTCCCGCGAACAGGAACGGCACCGCCACCACGAACCGGAGCGGCACCCGCGCACGGAAGACGATCCACGCCAGCAGTGGCACGACGATGACCTGGACGTTGACGACGACCGTCGAGATCCCGGCCCCGATCATCTGGATCGATCGCGCCCACAACGCGAAGTCGACACCGAGCATCATCCCGCCGAGCACCTGGGCGGCGATCACCCGGAGAGGAATGCCGCCGTGCCGCCGAAACTCCTGCAGGGCGAGGAAACCGAGGATCGGCAACGCCAGCGCACACCGGAAGAACGTCGACGTGGCCGGTTCCACCCCGGACAATTTGATGAGACTGCCGGTCAGCGAAGTTGCCACCGCACCCGCCAGAACGAGCAGTCGCGGATCCACGGACGCGATGCTGAACGAGGGGCTGACGAGGGCACGGGGACGCACACGGAGGGCAGTAGTCACACCGAGAATTCTCCGAGCCCCCAACCATTACAACAAGTGAATAGTTGTGTCATGAAAGCAGTAGCATCACTACCATGTTGAATGTGGAGCGCCTTCGCGCGCTGTGTGCCGTCGCCGAACACGGTTCGATCGGTGCCGCAGCACGTGCCCTGCACGTCACACCGTCCGGGGTATCGCAGCAACTCGGCAAGTTCGAACGCGAGGTCGGCGTCACGCTCCTGATGCCCGCCGGCCGCGGCGTTCAGCTCACCGACGCCGGCCGGCTCCTGGCGCGCAGGGGGAAGGAAGCGATCTCACTGCTGGCGCAGGCCGAATCCGAGGTCGTCTCCCTCGATCGCGACGTGGTGGGAGAACTGCGCATCGGATCGTTCTCCTCCGCAGGCAGGGTCGTCGTGCCGACCGCGGTGGCCACGCTGCGCAGCCGGCACCCGCAACTCACGGTCAGCTACTCCGCCGGCGAGACCGAGGAACTCATACCGGCGGTCGTGCGCCGCGAACTCGACCTCGCCGTCGTCGACAGCTGGGTCACGATGCCCCTGCATCTGCCCGAGGACGCGGTGCACACCCTGGTGCACCGGGACTCCGCCGACGTCGCGCTGTCCCGGAACCATCCCCTCGTCTCCCGCGACCACGTCGACCTCGACGAGATCGCGGACATGCCGTGGACGACGTGGAAGAAGGGGGCGGTGTTCCACACCTGGCTGGTGCAGACGCTGCGCCACCGCGGCATCGAACCGGACATCCGATACGAAGCACCCGAATTCGCGGCGCAACTCGAATTCGTCGCACACGGACTCGCCGCCGCGCTCGTGCCGCGCCTGGCCCGCGTCTGGGTGCCGGACAACGTCGCGATCGTCCCGGTGCGTCCCACACTCGAGCGGGAGATCTACGCGCTCCGCCGCGCCGACAACGACCGGCCCACGGTCCGCGCGGGCATCGAAGCGCTGACCGAGGCCTTCGCCGGCATCGGTTCCTGACGCGCGATCCCGGAATGCCGCGTCGGGGGCGGGCCGGGGTGCCATCATGAGATCGGTCTTCGGCCGAACGGCGAGAGGGGTCGCGTGAAACTTCGGGACGTGGTGAACCAAACGCAGGCGAACGCCGCCGCCGCGCGGATCTACGGCGAGCCCTACGAGACGACCGACGGAACCACCGTCCTCACCGTGACCAGATTTCGCGGCATCCGGGGCCCTGCGCCGGTCGGGATCTTCGTCGTCCACGGCGGCACCGTGTCGTGGGAGCCCGCCGTCGACGGAACCCGGGTAGCACTGCTCGGCGAATTCATCGGGCTGGCGGCCGCCGTCATCGCCACCCTCGCCGTGCTCCGCCGTCCACCGTGGCCTGACCTCGTGCAGAAGGTCTGACTCGACCGGCGGTCCCCCGATGAGGGCCTGGCATCACGACCTGACAGAAGGCCCTACACGCGCAGGCGTTTCGGTTGCACAATGGTGGTGGGCAACCACCGGAGGTGCGCGATGAGCCAAACGTGTGCAGCGCCGATACGCCTGTGGCGTCTGGGTCCATGGAGCCGCAACCCCCTCATGCGGGGATGCGACCGCCTGCGATCCGCGATGGTTCTCATCGGGGTGGTGTTCGTGCTCCTGATGATTCCACTGGCCGCGGCCGTCGGAACCGAGACGTACTCGCGGCTGGATCAACAGACCCAGGCCGAACTCGCCACCCAGCACTCGACCGCCGCGACGCTCATGGAGGATTCCCGCGCCGGGAGCGCCGGCGAGGGCGCCCTGGCCGCGTCACCCCAGTACCAATCCCACGCGAAGGTGCAGTGGTCGGCGAACGGGCAGATGCACACCGCCGACGTTCCCACCGCTGCGGGCGCGAAGACCGGCCAGACCGTCACCGTCTGGCTCGACCAGAACGGCGACCTCGTCGCCGCACCGGAGACCGGTTCGCAGAACGCCGCCACCGCGGTGAGCGTCGCGTGCGGGATCTGGGTGACCGCGACCGGCGGCTACTGCGTCCTGTTCCTGATCGTGCACTGGGTTGCGTCCCGCCGCCAGCAGGCCCGGTTGACCCGCGAATGGAACGAACTCGACAGACCTCCCGGGTGGCACGTCAGCTGACGGGTCGGCGCTACCGTCCGGGCGCCCCTGCAGGCGGCTGTCCGCCGCCGCCACCCGGACCGGCCGGCGCGGACTGCGTGTTCGCCGACTTCTCCGCGACGCCGATCGTGATCGAGATGGTCATGCCGGTGGCGGGTTCACCGGTCACCGTGGCCAGTTCGGCGTCCCAGCCGTCACCGAACACGTTGTCCGAGTCGAGGGAGACCTTCGACAGGTTGGAGACGCTGTTCGCGTAGCCGGTGTCGTACGCGAAGACCGTGGCGCACGCGTCCTGCGGCACCGCGATCTGCGACGTCAGGCGGGCGTCCTCCCCGGCCACCGCCGATTCGAGCGTGTCGAACACCTCGAAGTGGATGTGCGGCCAGCGCCCGGAGTAGCAGGCCGGGAAGATCGACGTGAACGACACCTTGCCTGCGGAGTCCGCCACCTGGACGCCGCGCAGGTAGTTCTGCTCGGTGATGCCCTTGCCGTACAGCGAGTACTCGCCGTCCCGGTCGCAGTGCCACAGGTAGACGGCCATTCCGGCGCCCGCGGCGCAGTCCTTCGTCAGGTCCTGCAGGTCGAGTTCGATGGTCGTCGCGACACCCTCCGCCGTCCCGGAGTACGCGCCGAAGCTGGTGCGGATGTCCTGGCGCACGATCCCCGACTCGACCAGGACGTTCGGGCCGTTGGACCCGTCACCGGGATACGGTCCGGCCGTTTCCTGCGGCGCCGCCGCCACGCACGTGCCGTCGCTCGCCGTGGTCGCTGCCGCGTCGGTCGTCGAGGACGAGGACGACGTCTCCGTGGATCCCGCCGTGGAGCAGGCGGCGAGCGCGGTCGCTCCCGCGGCGCCGAACACGAACAGGGCTCGGCGACGCGACAACATCGACTTCAGGTCGTGGCTGAGACCACGATCGTGCTCGTGCACTTCTTCGGCGTGGTGGTGACGCGGGCGGTTCGGCATGGGGACCTCCAAGGGCTGTTCCGGGGTTGAGTCCCATACAAACGGTCCCCGGTGCGGGCACCCTGGAGGTTCGCTGTGAAGTGGCTGTGAGCGGGTCACAACGCTTCGGCGCCGGCCGAGCCGGAGAGCGTCTCGTTGCCGGTATCGCGGACGAGGGGGATGCCGAGCGCAGCGAGCAGCATCCGGCAGTCGTCGGCGTCGATCGAGTGGTGGGCGACGGTTCGCTGAGCGTTCCGGACGGAATCCTCGTCGAGCTCGCGCTCGCTCTCGAATATGGAAGCATCCCTGTCGGACATGGCTCCACCTTTCCTCGGCATCACCTGAATAGCCCGGAGCGAGTGCACCGAAACAGCCGTGGGGACGGCGCAATCAGGTGGTGACCTTCGAGGGAAGGATCAGCGACTGTAGGTGGCGAACAGCCGGCGGATGCTCTCGTCCCAGTACTGCTGGCGGCGGCGTTCGACGGCGCGGGCGCACATCGCCCACACCATGCCGAGGAGCAGCGCGCCGGCCGCGAGGGTGAGGAGAACGGCCGCGACCGCGCCGCTGACGACGTCGGAGGTGGTGACCCTCGGGCCTGCCCAGTTGCCGTCCGCGTCGACGGCGATGGTCTTCTCGGTGCCCGCAGGCGTCCCCGAGGGGACCTCGATGCTCTGAGTGCGCGACTCGGCGGTCCAGGACCACGTCGCCTCGACCATCGGAGTGGTGCGGACCGAGCCGCGGGGCGACATGGTGATGGGGGCGTCGGTGCTGGTGACGGCCTTGACGAGGGTGGTGGTGGCGCGCTGCTCCGCGGCCCGTGCACTCTCCTGGTGCCATTGCCACGTGCCCATCACGGCGGCGAGCACGATCGCGATACCCGCGAGCGCGGCGATGACGGATCTCAGGGTGGCCGCATAGCGGTCGACCGGTCGTGCGAACGGGTTGGACGGTCGACCCGACACCGAGTACACCACGGTTGCCTTCGAGCGCCCCAACACGATTCACCTCATTGTTTCGTCCACGTAAATTGCCTGCTTCACCAGTGTCGCCACTGATAAGGCAACAAGGAAACCGAAAAGGGCAAACTTGACGAGTCTCACACTCCGAGGTCAGAGGCGTGCACAGCCCGCGCGGGCCGGATTCGGCCCCGAAGTCGCTGTCGAAGTCCCACCGCACGGTGTACGGGCGACACTCACCTGCCGTCGCCTCGAGCGGGCGGCGGCCCGACGACCTCGAGGTCCAGCTCGGCGCGCGCCCGCGCGAACCCCTCGGCCGGGAACTGCATGTCGCCGCCCTCGGTGTGGACGTGCGCGTCCGTCGGGACGTTCATGTATTCGAAGAATTTCTCGAACACTCCGGTGGTCAGCAGGCCGAGCATCTGCGTGTTGTGGCTGTCGAACGCGAAACTGTGGATGGTTCCGGCCGGAGCATGCAGGAAGTCACCCTTGGTCAGCATGATCTCCCGGCCGTTGGCGTGCAGGAGAATGCGTCCCTCGATGCAGACGAAGTTCTCGGTGTGCTCGCGGTGGAAGTGCCGCGGAATGTACGCACTCTTGCCACCCGTCGTGTGCATCGCGAAGTACGTTCCGCCGGTGTTCCGGGGCCGGGCGAGGTAGGTGTTCAACTGGTCGAGGCTCGCCCAGCGGTCGCCTTCGCCGGCCTGCAGCACGTAGGGCGACTCGCCAGCCGGGAGCACCGTGCCCGTCACCGTGGGCAGGTCCTTCTTCTCGAGATCGTGGAACCGGATGCCGAACCGGTCCGCGAGTTCGGATTGCCGCGCGTCCGACATCGGCGCCGCCTCGGCGTCGAAGACGTGCGACGGGGTTGCCTGCCCGGTGGCTTGCGACCACCGGTGCGCGTCGCCGGCGGTGAGCCAGCTCAGGAACCGCGTCCGGTGCGCGAGCATCCGGTACGCGTACGCCGTCCCGGCCGGGACGGTGACCGCGGCGCCGGGCACGAGCAGGTGCGATTCGCCCGGCAACCACACCTGCAGCCGTCCGTCGGTGACGTACAGGAAGCGGTGCTCGCGATCGTGGGAGAGGAACGGGATCTCGGTTCCCTTGCCGCCGTACACATACGCGGCGCCGAATTGCCCTCCGGTGTCTTCCGGGCGGGCGATGACGGTGATCAGTTGCCCGCCGAGTTCGTGGCGTTCGCCTTCACCGGCGGCCATGGCGTACGGCACGCACCGCCCGGGCAGGGTGTCGAGTTGTGGAACGGCGCTGTGAACGTCGTCGAGGGCCGGGATGTCGAAGAGTGTCATGCGTGTGGTCCTGATTTCAGAGTGTGCGAGAAGAACGCCTCGACCGCCGCGAACGAGGCAGTGGGGTACCTCTCGGTGAAGGCGCGCCCGAAGTCGCTCACCGCGCGGGTCGAGGCCGGCGCGTGCGGATCTCGTTCGAGACGGCCTTGGTCGAGGGTCTGGCCGGGGCCGAGTTCGAGGACGTGGCCCGGGTTGAAGAACCCGTGCCCGAAACCCTCGATCAGGTAGAGGACGGCGTCGTTGCCGTGAGCGACGAGCGCGTCGTACAAGGCCACGCTCTGCGTGGACGGCACCAGATTGTCACCGAGTCCGTGCATGATCAGGAACGGCGGCGCTCCGGGCGTTACCTGCAGTGCGGGGCTGGCGGATCGCGCCGCGTCCAGTCGGTCCCGGATCGCCCCGCCGAGCAGCGACGCCTCCGGGGACTGGTCCTCCCCCGGTGTCCGCCGCGCGGAGAGGTCGACGAGACCGGGCAGGTCGGCGGGCCCGTAACCGTCGACGACGGCCTGCACCGCACTGTCGACGGTCGTGGGTCCTTCCCCGGGCAATCGTGTTGCGCCCGAGTGCACTCCGGCCAGCGCGGCAAGATGCCCACCGGCCGACGATCCCCACACACCGATCCGGTCGGGGTCGATGCCGTGGTCTGCGGCGTTGGCGCGCAGCCAGCGCACCGCCCGCCGGACATCGAAGAGCTGGCCGGGATGGCAGGTCCCGGGCGCGAGGCGGTAGTCGATACTGACCATGACATAGCCGCGTCCCGCGAAGTGTCGCAACAGATCTGGGCATGCGGTGCGGTCTTGAAGCCGCCAACCACCTCCGTGCACCCACACGATCGCAGGCAACGGATGCTCTGCCTCGGCGGGACGGACGAGATCGAGTAGCAGATCGGGGGCGTACTCGACGGTGGATCGGCGGACGACGGTCGAAGCCGTGTCCAAGGGATCGAACTCCTTCGGATGCAGGACCCGGGCCTGGGTCGCCGCTCGCGCGGTTGTAAGGCCCTTCCGTAGGTCACTGCCTGCCCGGCACTGTAGCAGCTCCCGCAACCCCAACGGAAGAAGCCGATTCCGCGCCAGGCGTTACCCGGCGATCTGCGCGTGCATTTCCCACACGATGATCTCGGCGCCGGTGTCGGTGGTCATCTGCTGTCCGCCGCCACCGCCGATCCGGACGGCGTCGCCCTCGGCGAGGAGGCCGACCCCTTCCAGCGAGGCTTCGCCGCGTGCGACGAAGACGTGGAGGAACGGGGCGTCGGGCAGGGTGACGGGTGCCTGGCCGGGCTGCAGCCGTGCGACATGCATTGCGGCGTACTTGTTCTTGATGCGGATCGCCGAGTGGTCGGCGTGACCCGGCATGCCGGACGCGACGGGAACCAGTCCGCCGGTGAGCAATTCGTGGTCGATTTCGAGTTGCTCATAACCGGGTGTGATTCCGGCTTCGTCGGGGACGACCCACATCTGGATGAAGTGGACCGGATCGCGGTGCTCGTCGGCGTCTCCCTGCAGTCGCCACGAGTCGTTCTTCTCCGAGTGCAGGATTCCGGTTCCCGCGCTCATGCGCTGGGCGAGTCCGGGGTAGATGACGCCGGAGTGTCCCATCGAATCCTGGTGCACCAGCGAACCCTGGAGCACCCAGGTGACGATCTCCATGTCCTGGTGCGGGTGGGTGTCGAAACCCTGGCCGGGGACGACGATGTCGTCGTTGTTGACCATGAGCACGCCGTGGTGGGTGTTGGCCGGGTCGTAGTGGTTGCTGAACGAGAAGGAATGCTTGGAATCGAGCCAGCCCACGTTGGTCTTGAAGCGGTCGTCGGCGCGGCGGACGTCGAGGCGGGGTGAGGTGATGGCGGCAGTCATGAGTGAATCCTTTCCAGCGTTCTCAGAGCAGGGTTTTCACAGAACGTGTGAGCCGTACATTTCGCCGAGCGGGTCGGCGATGAGTTCGAGGCGGGCACCGTCGGGGTCGCGGAAGTACAGCGACACCTCGCTGTGTTCGACGAGTTCGACGCCGGCGTCGACCAGTTTCGTGCGCAGGTGGTCCCACCGGCCGGGTTCGACGCTGATCGCGATGTGGTGGAGTCCGCCGAGCACTTCCTGGTAGGGCCCGATGTCGAGGCCCGGGAAGTCGAAGAACGCGAGCAGGTTGCCGTTGCCGATGTCGAAGAAGAAGTGCGAGGACCCGGGGTAGTCGCGATTCTCGATCAGTTCGGTCAGCGGGAACTCGAGGAGATCCTGATAGAACCGGACGGTGCGCTCGACGTCACTGCTGATCAGCGCGGTGTGGTGGAGTCCGCGGGCCGAGGATGCGGGTCGCGACGACACGGGCTTCAGATGCTCGGCGCGGATCCGGTCGCGTTGCGCGGCGAACCTCTGGGAGCGCTGCTGCTCTTCTGTGGTGCTCATTGCCGACCCTCTCTTCGCGAAACGCCGATGATTGCGCTTTCAACTATCACCACCGTACACCAAGTAGTTGCGCTGTCAACTACTTGAGATATGCTGGACCCGTGAAACCGACCAGATGGCTCAGCGCCGAGGAACAGAACACGTGGCGCGCCTACCTGGACGCCACCCGGCTGCTCCTCCAGGCGCTCGATCGGCAGCTCACCCGCGACGCCGGCATCTCGTTCACGGACTTCGAACTTCTCGTCGTGCTGTCGGAGGCGCCGCAGCGACAACTGCGGATGCGCGAACTCGCCGACGCGGTCACCACGACGCGCAGTGGCGTCACCCGGGCGATCAACCGGCTGGTCGAGGCGGGCTGGGTGCGCAGGCTGGAATGCAAGGACGACAAGCGGGGAATGCTGGCCGAGCTGACCGATGCCGGCGCCGAGAAGCTCGCCGCCGCCAGCCCCGGACACGTGGCGGAGGTGCGGCGGGACATGTTCGACCTGCTCAGCCCCCGGGACGTCGCCATCCTCGGGCACGACTTCAGCGAAATGCGCGCCCACCTGCTGGAACACCCCTGAGTCACCCACCGAGAGGCCGGTCATGAGCAGCACGTCCACGGAGAACGACTACGTCCACATCGACAAGCAGAGTCCGGCCGTCTATCAGGCGCAGATCGGCGTCGCCAAGGCCGTCCGTCACGCGACCACCGAGGCCGGGATGGAGCGGCGGTTCGTCGAGTTGCTCAACGTGCGCGTCTCCCAGATCAACCGCTGCGCGTACTGCCTGGACGTGCACGTCGCCGCGGCGCTCGCGGCGGGCGAGTCCCAGCAGCGCCTCGCGGTTCTGCCCGCCTGGCGGGAGACGGCGCTGTTCTCCGAACGCGAGGTCGCGGCCCTCACCCTGGCCGAATCCATCACCACCCTCCCGGACGCGCACAGCCAGGACGCCGACTACGCCTTCGCGCGGCGGTTCCTGTCCGAGCAGGAGATCTCCACGGTGAGCTGGATCGCCGTGACGATGAACGCCTTCAACCGGATCTCGATCGTCAGCCGCCATCAGGTCCGGCCGAAGCAGTAACCGCAGCTCACCCGCCCTCCGCAGATTTTAGTTGACATCGAAACGACTTCTCTCTACATTAGTAGTTGCAGATTCAATTACCTCGATTCGAGTGCCCTTCACCGTCAAGGAGTTTTCATGACCACCGCCACCGCCACCCTTCCCAACCTCACCGCCGGAACCTGGACCATCGACACCGTCCACTCCACCGTCGGCTTCTCCGTCCGCCACCTCATGGTCAGCAAGGTCCGCGGCACCTTCAACGACTTCGCCGGCGCGATCACCGTCGCCGAGGACGGCACCACGGCCGTCACCGCCGAGATCCAGGTCGCGTCCATCGACACCAAGAACACCGATCGCGACGCCCACATCAAGTCCGCCGACTTCTTCGACGCCGAGCAGTTCCCCACCGCCACGTTCACCTCCACCGCCGTCCGCGCCAAGGGCGACGACTACGTGGTCGAGGGCGACTTCACCCTCCGCGGCGTCACCCGGCAGGTCGAGCTCGCCCTCGAGTTCAACGGCGTCAACCCCGGCATGGGCAACGGACCGGTCGCCGGCTTCGAGGCCACCACCGTCCTCAACCGCAAGGACTTCGGCATCTCCATCGACATGCCCCTCGAAGGCGGCGGCGCCGTCGTCGGCGACAAGATCACCATCACCCTCGAGATCGAGGCCGGCCTGCAGGCCTGACCCACCCGCATCACCGGCACCAGCCGCGCCCCGTCGTCCACCCGGACGACGGGGCGCGGTCGTCGTTAATACGAGGCAACACTTCCGATCGACGTGATCCAGGTCATTGTGATCTTGGGTCGCCTCGAGTGACCCTGGCCCCTTCGATGTCGGAGCCCGTTCGACGTCGGCGACTGCGAAACGAAGGTGACCACATGGGTAACGACTCCGAACTCTCGTTCGCTCTCGACCTCACGCTGGACGAAGCGCGTCGGCGCAGCGCCGTCCTCGACGCGATCGGCGAAGACTGGGATCCCGTCGCCGTGCTGGCGGAAGAAGAGCGGGCGTACGACATGCTGTATTCCGGGCTGGACTCCGAGCAGCAGCGCATCTACGACGAACTGGTGCAGGCGGGTGTGCTCCCGGATCGGACGGTGGGCCGTGTTGCCGATTGATCCCACCGCGGACTTCTCCCGTCGCGCCTGGCTGCCCTGCCCGGGCTGCGACCACGGCTCGTCCTGCGGCGACTGCGTGTCCGGCCGCAACTGCCACCGGCACTGGCAGTACCTGCTGAGCAATCAGGGAACCACCGTGCACCTGCAGTGCCCCGACTGCACGCAGGTGTGGAGCATCGACACCCGCCACGGGCGGCCACGGCGCCGCCGGAAGGCCGCGTAGGCGCTCCGATCCGTGGTCAGCCGCGGCTCCGCGGCCGGTCGGCGAGCAGCTGGGTGAGCCGGTGCGCCTCGCGGAGGAGGAATTCTCCCAGTTCGCGGCGTCGTTCCTCACGGAACCGGCTCTCCACCCCGGTGATGCTCAAAGCCCAGGCCGGTGATCCCTGGATGTCGAAGACGGCGGCGCCCATCCCCCAACTGCCCTCGACGAGCAGTCCGGGGTTGACGGTGTAGCCGTTGAGACGGGTCTCCGCGATGCGCTCGGCGATCTTCTCCCGGCTGTGCTGCGGCCCCCATTCGCCGGTGACGTCCGCGCGCGCCAGGTAGTCGTCGATCTCGCGGTCCGGCAGGTGCGACAGGATGACCATCCCCGCCGTCGCCACCCCGAGCGGAAACCGGATTCCGATGTGCAGCACGTGCGAGCGCAGCGGGAAGCTGCCCTCCTCGCTCGCAATGCAGACCGTTTCGTCGCCGCGGCGAGCGGACAGGAACGCGCTTTCGCCGGTCTCGCGGGCGAGATCGCGCAGGACGTCGCGGGAGCGGTCCGTGATGTCGTACCGGCTGGCGGCGAGCGACCCGAGCAGGTACAGCTCGGGTCCGAGCGACCATTTGCCCGACTTCAGGTCGCGGTCGACCAGCCCCTCCTCGGCCAGCGAGACGAGGAGTCGATGCGCGGTGGGGCGGGCGAGGCCCGTCTCCCGCGCCAGCGCGGACGTCGAGGCTCCCGACGATTCGAGTGCCGCGACGGCCCGCAGGAGCGACCCCACCCGGTGGATGACCTGGGGCCGCTGCGCCTCGTTCATGACCGGAGTATACGTCCACTCAGTGAACGCTCTCGCCCCCGACGTCCAGACCGTGAGCAACATGCCCGGACTCCTTGAAATGCATGAAAAGACCCCTTTTAGTGGAGCAAAGCCCGCCGCAGGAGTCGTCCACTGGATGGACGAAATGTCGCGGGAAGGCGGTATCGCCGGGTTCGGCGGCCAGAAGAAAGGATGCACATGGGATCGAGAGTGTTCGACACCCCGGAAGAAGCTGTCGCGGACGTGTCCGACGGCGCGACGATCGCCGTCGGCGGATTCGGCCTGTGCGGAATCCCCGACGCGCTCATCCGCGCGCTCGCCGACTCCGGTGTCGGGAATCTCGAGGTCTTCTCCAACAACTGCGGCGTGGACGACCACGGGCTCGGGATCCTGCTGAGCGCCCACCAGATTCGCCGTGTCACCGCGTCGTACGTCGGTGAGAACAAGGAATTCGCCCGCCAGTACCTTTCCGGCGAGCTCGAGGTGGAACTGACCCCGCAGGGCACGCTGGCCGAACGGCTCCGGGCCGGCGGCGCCGGCATCCCCGCGTTCTTCACCCCCGCCGGTGTCGGCAGCCCGGTCGCCGACGGCGGCCTGCCGTGGCGCTACGCCGCCGACGGTTCCGTCGCGCTCGCGTCGCCCGCCAAGGAGACCCGGCAGTTCGGCGACAAGCGTTACGTCCTCGAACTCGGCATCACCGCCGACTTCGCCCTGGTCCACGCGCTGCGCGGCGACACCGCCGGCAACCTGGTCTTCGACAAGACGGCCCTGAACTTCAACCCCCTCGCGGCCATGGCCGGGAAAGTGACCATCGCGCAGGTCGAGGAACTCGTCCCCGCAGGCACCATCGATCCCGCCCAGGTGCACCTGCCCGGAGTCTTCGTTCAGCGCATCGTCGAGACCGGCCCCCAGAACAAGCGGATCGAGAAGCGGACAGTCAGCAGCACGGAAGGAGCCACTCGATGACCGGCACCAACGGATGGACACGTGACCAGATGGCCGCCCGCGCGGCCGCGGAGATGGTCGACGGCGAATACGTCAACCTCGGCATCGGACTGCCGACGCTCATCCCCGGATACCTCGGCACCGACGTCACCGTCACCCTGCATTCGGAGAACGGGATCCTCGGCACCGGCCCCTACCCCACCGAGGACAACGTCGACCCCGACCTCATCAACGCGGGCAAGGAGACGGTCACCGTCAACGCCGGAGCCGCGTTCTTCGATTCGGCACTGTCGTTCGGCATGATCCGCGGCGGCCACATCGACACCGCCGTCCTCGGCGGCATGCAGGTCTCCCGCACCGGCGACCTCGCCAACTGGATGGTCCCCGGCAAGATGGTCAAGGGCATGGGCGGCGCGATGGACCTCGTGCACGGGGCGAGCCGCGTCATCGTCCTCATGGAACACACCGACCGCGACGGCAACCCGAAGATCATCGACTCCTGCACCCTGCCGCTGACCGGCCAGGGCGTCGTCAACCGCATCATCACCAACCTCGCCGTCATCGACGTGGTCGGCGACGGCACTCTCGCCCTGCGTGAGGTCGCCCCCGGCGTCACCGTCGACGACGTCGTCGCCGCCACCGGAACCCCGCTCGAGATCCGCGAATCCGCGCTCGTCTGAACCACATTCGACACGACACCAAGGACATTCCCATGACTGCACGCACCAGGTCCGTCATCGTCGCGGGGGCCCGGACCCCCGTCGGCCGGCTGACGGGTTCGCTCGCCACCCTCTCCGGATCCGATCTCGGCGGCATCGCCATCAAGGGCGCCCTCGACAAGGCCGGGGTGGCACCGGAACTGGTGGAGTACGTGATCATGGGGCAGGTCCTCACTGCCGGGGCCGGTCAGATCCCGGCCCGGCAGGCCGCGGTCGCCGCGGGCATCCCGATGTCGGTGCCCGCCGTGACCGTCAACAAGGTGTGCCTGTCCGGTCTCGACGCCATCGCGCTCGCCGATCAGCTGATCCGCGCCGGCGAGTTCGACGTCGTCGTCGCCGGCGGGCAGGAGTCGATGTCCCAGGCGCCGCACCTGCTCCCGGGTTCACGGGGCGGTTTCAAGTACGGCGACACCACCCTCGTCGACCACCTCGCGTACGACGGCCTCTACGACATCTTCACCGATCAGGCGATGGGCGCACTCACCGAGACCCGGAACGCGAACACCGACAAGATCGGTCGCGAGGAGCAGGACGCCTTCGCCGCCGCGTCGCATCAGCGTGCCGCGGCCGCGTGGAAGAACGGCCTCTTCGACGACGAGGTCGTTCCCGTCACCATCCCGCAGCGCCGGGGTGAGCCGCTCGTCGTCACCGAGGACGAGGGCATCCGCGCCGACACCACCGCCGAGTCGCTGTCGAAGCTGCGGCCCGCGTTCAGCAAGGACGGCACCGTCACCGCCGGGTCCGCGTCGCAGATCTCCGACGGCGCCGCGGCCGTCGTGGTGATGAGCAAGGCCAAGGCCGAGGAACTGGGGCTGGAATGGGTCGCCGAGATCGGCGCCCACGGCGTCGTCGCCGGGCCGGATTCGACGCTCCAGCAGCAGCCCGCCAACGCCATCGACAAGGCCTGCGCCCGAGAGGGACTCGACGCGTCCGCCCTCGATCTCGTCGAAATCAACGAGGCGTTCGCCGCCGTCGGCATCGAGTCGACCCGGCAACTGGGAATCGACCCGTCGAAGGTCAATGTCAACGGCGGCGCCATCGCCATCGGGCATCCGCTGGGCATGTCGGGTGCGCGGGTCGTGCTGCACCTCGCGCTGGAGCTGAAGCGACGCGGCGGCGGAACCGGTGCCGCGGCGCTGTGCGGCGGCGGCGGACAGGGCGACGCCCTGATCCTCCACGTGCCGGGAGAATGACCCCCACTCTCGCCCAGTAGGTTTCGTATCAGCCGGTTATGACCGGCCCGAGGCGAGCGCGGCAACGGCCGGCGCGAACATGGTCGACTTGATCGCGCCGAGCGTGCCGGCGTCCTTCCCGGCGAGCGGCGAGATCAGGTCGACTGCGGCATCCAGGACCGCGCCTTCGGGCGCGGCCCCGTCGACCAGCCCGCTGGTGTGCGCCTCGGTGCCGCCGTACCGGTGGCCGGTGGTCATGGCGGTGATCGCGGTCTGCGGTGTCAGCTTGGCCTGGATCAGCGCCGCCATGCCCGGGGTGAACGGGATGTGGATATCGACCTCGGGGAAGCAGTAGAACCCGCGGTCCGACCGCATCACCCGGTAGTCGTGGGCGATTCCCAGCATGGCGCCCGCGCCGAACGCGTGCCCGTTGACCGCGGCCACCGTCGGCAGCGGCAACGTCAGAATCCGGCTGAACAGGGCGTGCACGCGCCCGACGTACCAGTCCGCGCGGTCGCCGTTGGCCAGCAGCCAGTCCAGGTCGAGGCCGTTGGAGTAGAACTTTCCGGTGGCCGTGGTGACCAGGGCCTGCGCGCCCTGTTCGTGGGCGTCGTCGAGGAGACGGTCGACGGTGTCGAGCCATTCAGGGGAGAAACGGTTTTCGTCGTCGCCGAGGTCGAGGACGGCGATCTTGTCCCGGTAGGTCAGGGTGGCGGTCATCGGGAACCTTTCGTGGTGCTGTTGTGACGTTTCCGCGGGGGCGGGGGGTCGAGTGCCAGGACTGCGCGGACGGCCGCCTCCAGACGCCGGCGCATCGCGTCGTCCGGTTTCCGACGGGCACGGAGCAGCAGTCCGGTGGGGAGTCCGACGACGCACGCTTCGATCACCTCGACCGCGCGACCGTCCCGGCGCCCCCACAATTCCAGCGCCAACCGGACGAACTGTTCGACGAGGACGGCGTCGAGGCGCGCCAACTCGTCCGCGACGTCCTCGGGGACATCCGATCCGAGCAGTTCGTCGCGGCGCACGGTGAGCAGAAGACGCGACGACTGCGGGAACTTCTCGGCGAAGACGGCCGGGGTGTCGGCGGCCGCGACGACGGCGTCCACCGGACCCCGCTCCAGCGCGTGCTCGACCGATTCCTGTTGCAGGTCGAGAAACCGGTGCGCCGCCCGCAACCATGCGCGTCCGACGAGCCCTCCGCGGGAGCCGAATGCGTGATAGATGGCGCCGTTGGACATCTCCGTGGCGGCGGCGACCGCCCGCAGCGTCACCGCGCTCGGTCCGCCCTCGACCGCCAGCCGTTCGGCGGTATCGAGCGCGGCGTCGAGATCGTGGAGCCGTGGCCTGGGCATACGGCGAACGATAACAGATCATGCGTTCTATTACTCGTCGGTAGGTAGTAGCCCATTGCGCGGTGAGAGCCGTTCGATGATCGGCCAGCCGTTGTGCCCCGAGTCACAATGGGTTAGCTTTGTCCGGACATAAACACATTACGTGTTCTGCACATGGAATACGTCGAGGAGATGTTCATGGCCAGCGATCTCACCCGAACTACCGACCCGTCCCAGCAAGTCGACGCCCCGGGGCGGCACTCGCACAGACTCGGCGTCATCGCCGTCGTCGCCACCTTCGGCGGCCTGCTCTTCGGATACGACACCGGAGTCATCAACGGCGCACTCGAACCGCTCAAGGAAGACCTCCAGCTCACCTCGTTCACCGAGGGCCTGGTGGTGAGCATCCTGATCTTCGGCGCCGCGATCGGCGCCCTGATCGGCGGCCGGATGTCCGACCGGTACGGACGCCGGCACAACATCCTGGTGCTCGCCGTCATCTTCATGATCGGCACGATCGGCTGCGTGCTGTCCCCCACGTGGGAGATACTCGCGCTGTTCCGCTTCATTCTCGGCCTCGCCGTCGGCGGCGCATCCGCGACGGTGCCCGTCTACCTCGCCGAGATCTCCCCCGTCGAACGGCGCGGCAGCGTCGTCTCCCGCAACGAGGTCATGATCGTCTGCGGGCAGTTCGCCGCATTCGTCATCAACGCCGTCATCTTCAACGTCTGGGGTGAGCACGACAGCGTCTGGCGCTTCATGCTTCTGGTCGCCGTCACCCCGGCCATCGTCCTGTTCGCCGGAATGCTGAGGATGCCGGAGAGCCCGCGCTGGCTGATGTCGCAGGACCGGCACGACGAAGCGCTCGCCGTACTCCTCCAGGTCCGGTCCCCGGAGCGGGCACACGCCGAGTTGGAGGAAGTCCAGGCGCTCGCAGAGGAAGAGAAGCTCGCGCAGACCGGCGGTCCCGCGGACCTGTCGGTGAAGTGGATCCGCCGTCTCATTTTCATCGGCGTCGGACTGGGCGTGTTCCAGCAGGCCACCGGCATCAACTCGGTGATGTACTACGGCACCCAGCTGCTCGGCGACGCCGGATTCTCGTCCAACGCAGCCATTGTCGCGAACACCCTCAACGGACTGTTCAGCGTGCTCGGCGTCCTCACCGGCATCGCCCTGATCAACCGGATCGACCGTCGCAAGATGCTCATCGGCGGTTTCGTCCTCACCACCACGTTCCACCTCCTCGTCGGCCTGTCGGCGTTCCTGCTGCCCGACGGCACCGCGAAGGCCTACTTCATCCTCGTGTTCGTGGTTCTGTTCGTCTTCTCGATGCAGGGCACGATCGGCCCCCTGGTGTGGCTGATGCTGTCGGAGATCTTCCCCCTGAAGATCCGCAGCTTCGCGATCGGCATCTGCATCTTCATGCTGTGGATCGCGAATGCGATTGTCGCGCTCGTCTTCCCGCCCCTCGTGGCGGCACTGGGAATCGCCGCCACCTTCTTCATCTTCGCGGGCCTCGGCGTGCTAGCTCTCGTCTTCATCACCACCCAGGTCCCGGAAACCCGCGGCCGCTCCCTCGAGGAACTCGAAGAGCAGTTCCGGCGCGAGTATTCGTGACCGGCGACGCACCGAGTCTCCTGAAAGGTTGACCCCATGACAGTGCTCGTAGCAGTGACCGATACCTCCGAAGGATCGCACGCCCTCCTCGCCGGTAAGAAGGAAGCCGCGATGCTGGACACCGATCTGCTGGTGGTGAACCTCTCCCTCACCGAACCCGAAGAGGTGCACACCCTCGCGGACGACGGAGTGACCGTCCTCGACCGGATCGGCCGCGGCGACCGCGATCCCGCGACCGCCGTGCTGGATCTGATCGACGACCGGCCCGACATCGAACGCCTCGTGATCGGCGTCAAGCGCCGCAGCGCGGTCGGCAAGGCCCTTCTCGGCAGCGTGAGCCAGCGGCTCATCCTGCAATCCCCGATCCCGGTTCTCGCGGTCAAAACTCCTCAGTAGTACCCGTTTTCACGTTCCGCCGCGGCGCCCGGCAGCAGGGAGGTCACCCCTTCCCGCCGCCGGGCGCCGCGGTCGAACGGCGAACACTGAGCGTCGGCGCGTGCAGGTGGATGCGCCGCGACTGCGACGGTCGCTCCAGCCGCTGCAGCAGGAATTTCGCGGCCTGCGCACCGACCGCGAAATTACCGTTGTTGACCGACGTCAGCGACAGGTGCCGGATCCGTGCGAGATACGTGTCGTCGTACCCGACGAGCGAGAGGTCGTCGGGAACTCTCAGACCGCGGTCGTCGGCCGCCGACAGCGCGCCGACGCACGTGACGTCGTTGAAAGCCAGGATCGCCGTCGGCCGGGGGTCGGCATCGAGCACCCGGCCGGCCGCGACGTACCCGCTCTCCTCGGTCATGCCGGCGAACTGCACCGACGCGAGGTCACCGCACCCGGCCTCGGTCATCGCCTCGGTGAACCCGTCGCGGCGCAGCGTGCCCACCACTCCCGGCCCCTGCAGGTAGGCGATCCGCCGATGGCCGAGGTCCAGCAGATGCCGGGTGGCCAGCCGGGCACCGGCGATGTCGTCGTCCGCCGCGATGTCGACGTTCGGCAGACTCGGTTCGTGGGTTCCGGCGAGGACGACGGGGACGAGGGCCGCGGCCCGTTCGATCGCGGGGCCGGCGTCGGTGGTGCCCACCACCACCAACCCGTCGATCCGCTGCGACAGCAGGGTCTCGACGGTGTCCCGTCCGACGCGCTGATCGAGGTGGCTGTCGGCCAGCACCGGCGCGATCCCGACGGCGTCGAGCGTCGTCGTCATACCCTCGAGCAGTTCGACGAACCACGGGTTGCGCAGGTCGTTCAACATCACCCCGACTGTGCCGCTGCGTGATTCGGACAATCCGCGGGCGATGGTGTTCGTCCGGTAGTCGAGTTCCTTCATGGCTTGGGTGACCATCTCGCGGCGGGCGGGGCTGACGTTCGCCTCGCCGCGGAGCACCCGGGACACCAGCGATTTCGACACCCCGGCCCGCGCGGCCACGTCGCGGATCGTCGGTGGGCGGAACGACGACGCTCCCGGCGCGGCGTCCGTCGTCTCACCCTCGGCCGTGCCGCGATCTGATTCGTTCACGAGGGACAGCATATGGAGCCGGGGCCGTGTTACGCTCATCACAACTGGGACCGGTCCACGTTTGTCCCTTTCTCGAAGGAGCCGAGTTGAGCGTGCAACGAAGCCTGCGGCTGTCCGCGGGCATGGTCGGCGGCGGGCAGGGTGCCGACATCGGCAAGACCCACCGCTACGCGATGCGCCTGGACGACCGATACGACCTGCAGGCGGGAGTCTTCGGGCGGAATACCGCGTCGTCGGCGCGGATCGCGGACGGCCTCGGCGTGCCGGCCGAGCGCACCTACCGCGACTACCGGGAGATGGCCGAACGGGAATCCGCCCGCGAGGACGGCGTCGACGTGGTGGCCGTGACCACCCCGAACGACAGCCACTTCGACATCGCGCGCACGTTCCTGGAGGCCGGCATCTCGGTGGTGTGTGAGAAGCCCCTCACCGGCGACTCGGAGTCGGCAGCGGAACTCGTCGCGATTGCCGAGTCGTCCGGCGCCATTCTGGCCGTCCCGCACTGCTATTCGGCCTACGCCATGGTCCGGCACGCGGCCCAGATGGTGCGCGACGGCGACCTCGGACGGATCCGGTTCGCGGCGGTGGAACACGCGTCCGGCTGGGCGGCGACACCCCTGGAACTCGGCGAGCACCGGCAGGCCCGGTGGCGCACCGACCCCGACGTCGCGGGATTCCCCAGCGTCGTCGGCGATCTCGGCACCCACGCCTTCCAGCTGTTGCGTTTCGTCACCGGTCTCGAGGCCACCCGGGTGTCGGCCGAACTGGGCACTCTCGTTCCCGGACGGCGGGTGTTCGACAACGCCACCGTGCGCCTCACCCTGTCCAACGGGGCACCCGCGACGCTGTGGGCGAGCATGGCCGCCACCGGAAACGAGCACGGCCTGAGCATCCGGGTCTTCGGCGACACCGCGAGCATCGAATGGCGGCACGAGGATCCGCACCACCTGACGGTCCGCGACCTCGACGGCAGCACCACGATCCTCGCGCAGGGAATGCGCACGCTGTCCGAGGACGCCGCCCGACTCACCCGTCCCGGTCTGGGACACCCCGAGGGATTCCTCGAGGCGTTCGCGAACTTCTACCGCGACCTCGCCGACGAACTCCGCGCCCGCCGCGACGGCGAGCCCACCACCATCCGCGATCTGTCCTTCCCCACCGGACGCGACGGGCTGATCGGCGTCCACTTCGTCGAGGCCACGGCCGCCTCCCACGACGCCGACTCGGCCTGGATCGTTCCCGCTTTCGCACACGAAAAGGTCGGTATCTGACATGCAGCGTTTCGCCCTCATCGGAGCCGGGTTCATCGGCGGCGTTCACGGCGCCAACCTCGCCGCGCACCCCGACGTCGACCTGGCCCTCGTCTTCGACATCGACCTCGCGCGCGCGACGGACCTCGCCAAGCGGCACGGCAGCCGCGCGACCACCGATCTCGCGGAAGTCTTCGATTCCACGGCGATCGACGCCGTCTTCATCGCGTCGTCCACCGACACCCACGCCGAGCATCTCCGCACCGCGGCGACGGCGGGAATCCCGGCCCTGTGCGAGAAGCCCATCGACCTCGACCTCGCGCGCGCCGTCGACATCGTGCGCTTCGCCGACTCCCGGTCGCTGCGGGCGATGGTCGATTTCAACCGCCGCTTCGATCGCGACTACGCCGAACTGCAGCGGGTGGTCGCGGCCGGCGAGATCGGCTCGGTGGAGCTGATCCAGATGACCAGCCGGGGTCCGTCGATGCCGCCGCTCGAGTACATCGCCGTCTCCGGCGGGCAGATGCGCGACCAGACCGTCCATTTCTTCGACCTGGCGCGGTGGATCTCCGGACTCGATCCGGAGTCGGTGTTCGCGACCGGTTCCACACTGGCCGAACCCCGCCTCGCCGAGTACGGCGACGTCGACACGTCGGCGGTCACCCTGCGTCTGCCCGGCGGCGCACTCGTCCAGATCGACTCCACCCGGCGGATCGGCTACGGCTACGACGAACGCATCGAGGTGCTCGGTTCCACCGGCATGGTCGAGGCGCGACGTCAGCGCGCCGGGTCCGTTTCCCGGTACAGCGCGGGCCGCGTCGTCGACGACGGGATGCACGCGGGATGGTTCGAGAGGATCAGGGCCAGTTACCGCACCGCGCTCGACCACTTCGTCGACGCGCTGGAGAGCGGCGCCGCCATCGGACCCACCCTGTCGGAGGCGTTGAAGGCGCAGGCGATCGCCGAGGCCGCGACCCGCTCGCTCACCAGCGGTCGGATGGAGCCGATCGAGTACCCGGCCTGAAAAGTCACACCGGGTCGCCGCGGACGACGACGTCGGCCCGGGCGCGGCCGGGTGCAACCAACGCGGCGTTGCGTTCGTCGCTGCGCCGCACCCACTCTCGCGCCTCGCCGGGTGACTTGCCGAACCGGACGTGCCGCTCGACGAGGCGCGCGACGCGCTCGTCCCCGTCCGGGGCGAGGAACCACGCTTCGTCGAGCAGGGCACGCACCGCCGTCCACGGTCCCTCGTCGAGGAGGAGGTAGTTGCCCTCGGTGATCACCAGCGGAACGTCCGGCGGGACGGCGATCGACCCGGCATAGGACTCCTCGACGTCGCGGTGGAACTGGGGGGCGTACACCGTCTCGCCGTTCGGTTCCCGGATCCGGTGCAGCAGTGCCACGTACCCGGCAGCGTCGAATGTGTCCGGCGCGCCCTTGCGTCCGGCCCGGCCGAGGCGGACCAGTTCCGCACCCGCCAGGTGGAACCCGTCCATGGGCACGACCACCGCGGACGATCCCAGCGCCGTCAGCACCGCCGCGGCCACCGTGCTCTTGCCCGAGCCCGGCGGTCCCGCTATGCCGAGAACGCGGCGCGTGCCCGGTTCGGCCACCGCCCGGGCGCGCGCGACGAGTTTCTCGAGTCGACCCACCTCTTCTACGGTGTCACGTAGAACGTGCCGACGCTCGGTGTGCCGTACACGTCGTAGAGGCCAGGGAGATGAGCGGTCACGCTGACGAGCACCTGGCCGGGGCCGGTCATGACCGCATCACGATCAGGATGCTGGTCGGTGATGACCCCGGAGGCTCCGGTCGACAGGTTGATCCACTGGAACTCGTACCCGTAGCCGTCCGGGGTCGGATAGATCTGCCCGTGTCCGTGGTGGACGACGGGGTTGTAGAACGCGCCGCCGCGGGTCAGCGGCCAGCCGACCACCGTTCCGGGGATTTGGAGGGTGGTCACGCCCTCGAAATGTGGCGGTTCGGCATTCGCCGGCACCGAACACCCGATCCATGCGCTCACCGCGAGCACACCGATCGTCGACTTTCGCACTGTTCGACTCACGTCGATCCCTCCCCTGGTTCGGATTCCGCTGATATGTCCGATTCCGGGGACGATTCGTTACGGATCGAAATCTTCGTGTCAGAAGACCGTTCCGACGTCGTTGGCGACCAGGTGGTCCAGGGCGCGCTCGGCAACGGCGGCGATGGTCATCGACGGGTTGCACGCCGCGGTATTGCCGGGCATCAGGGCGCCGTCGAGCACATACAGCCCGCGCTGGCCGAGCACCCGGCCTTCGAGATCGCAGACCGTGCCCATCGACGCCCCGCCGAGCGGGTGCCAGGTGGAGGGGAACACCGCATTGGTGTCGGTGAGAATACTTGCGGGACCGGCGATCTGCCGCACCATCGGGTCGATGCGGCCATTCTGGATGACGGCGTCGCCCTCCCTCGGCCAGCGCAACACTGCGTCGCCGGCGGCCGGGTCGTACACGAAACTCCCCCGCCCCTCGCTGACGCCGTAGCCGACCAGCATGGTGCTGCGTGCGTCGAACGACAGCGGTGGTATCGACGCCTGGATGACCGTGGCCGCGGCGGCGGGGTCGTCCCAGTTCAGACTGCCGTAGACCACCGGACCGCCCTGTGGGGCACCGAATTCTTGTTCGAGGCTCGTCCAGACGTAGATCCGGTCGGCGTTGGTGCCCCAGCCGGACCCGAGCCCGTCGGGCAGGTCCGGAATCCGGCCCGTCGCCGCAGCGCGCACCAGCAGTTTGGTGGTGTTCAGGCTGCCGGCGGCCATCACCAGGGCATTCGTGGTGAGGATCTTGTTCTCGAGCACGGTGCCGGATGTGTCGATCCGGTCGACGTACACCGTCCAGCGCCCGTCCGCGGCCCGCTCGACGTCGGTGACCTGGTGCAGGGTTTCCACCGTCACGCGGCCGGTCGCCTCCGCGGCGGCGATGTACGTGACGTCGACCGAGTGTTTGCCGCCGTTGTTGACCCCGAGTGCGCCGTCGCCGTTGGTGTACGAGGGCTTCATCCGGCCGCGGAGTTCGTCGAGCGCGAAGTTCCAGTCGATCGGCATCGGGATCTTCGACAACGGGAGCCCAGCGCGCTGTACGTTCTGCGCAAACACCCGTGCTGCCTGGTAATTCGGGCTGTCGATCAACTCGTCGGGGGCGACGGACAGCTGCAACATGCGCGCGACCCGCGGATAGTGCACCCGGTCCATCGTGGCCCAGTCGAGCGCGTCGGGCAGATGCGTGTTGAAGACGGCCTCGGCCGGTTGCAGCGTCATCCCTTGGTAGACAAGGGAACCGCCGCCGACGCCCGCGGCGCACAGTGCGGTCATGTTGTCGCCGGGCACCGCCTCGAGAAGGCCGGTGTACGGCTCGAGCGCCACCGGCCTGCCGAACAGCTGCGGACTGGACCGGTACCAGAGGATCCGCTTGTCCGGGGCGGTGGCGCGGGGAAAGGTCTCCGCGTCCGGTCCTGTCGGCCAGCGCATTCCGCGCTCGAGCACCAGAACCGGCGCGCCCGCCTCCGCGAGTCGAAGCGCCGCGACGCCGCCACCGAATCCCGACCCGACGACGATGACCCGGTGGTCTTCGCGCGTGAGCGGAACGGTGCTGCGGCGGCCGGTCCCGGCCTGCGCGACAGACGGATTCGCCAGCGCGAGACCCGCGGCGGCGGCCCCGGCGAGAAAGGAACGGCGATTGAGTGCAGGCACAGATTTCCCCCAGATCACAGACGGACTCACTCGGCGAGATGTCGATCGATCAGCGTGGAGCACTTCACTTGGCCGTGCTCAAACTAGACACTCCGAGCAGGATGTGTCAAGAATTATCTGCGACTGCCGTTACGAGCTGGACGGCATCGCCGGCAGCAGCCAGCGGGTGAGGAAGCTGCGCAGGTCGTCGTCGGCGTGCACGGCGTCGTCGTCGAACAGAACCACCGACAGCGCCAGCCTCAGTGCGATCTCGACGATGTCGTCCAGGCTCGACTCCACGCCGGGGTCGCGCTCGGCGAGCGGCGCGAGCAGTTCGCGCGCCACGGGTTTCGCGCGCGACATCATGCCGGTGTCGAACACCGGGTTGCCCCGCTCCGCCTGGAGCAGGGCGGCCAGCACCGGATGCGTGCGCACCGCTTCCCGGCCCGCGACGATGAGTTCGACGACGTACTCGCAGGTGGTGTCGGTGGCGTCCAGCCGGGAATGGATCCCGCCCAGCACCTCGACGGCGAGACCGGAGATCGCCTGCGAGACCAGTTCCTCGCGCGACCCGAAGTTGGAGTACACGGTCTGCCGCGTGACGCCCGCACCGCTGGCGGCCGCCGCGATGGTGACCCCTTCGAAGCCGTCGCTCGCGATCAATTCGAGCGTGGCGTCCAAGATCTTCCTCCGCGACCGCATGCGCCCATTATCGAGCACGATCCCGACCTGCCCGGTCGCGACTGCTCGGCGCCTCCGCCGAGACCGTGGGTTCGGCGTCCACGTCGGTGGTGCCCAGCCGGGCGTAGAGGTCGGGGTTGCGTCGCGCGAGCCGCGTGCCGAGTGCCAACCCGATCACCAGGCTGACCGGCGTGACGGCGACGAGGATCGTATTCACGGCGGGTCCGGCGACGGTGAGCAGGTCCATCTTGGCCACGATCAGCCATGTCGCGTACGTCAACAGGGCGAGGGCGGCGGCGGGGGCCACCCGCACCCTCCAGACCGAATGCCCGCGGCGGTCCCGCCAGAAAAACGCGAGAACGGCTGCGGCGGCCATGGCCTGGAGCACGACGATGCCCACGACGCCCGGCGAATTCACCCAGAGCAGGAGCTGGAGGTAGGGATCGGCGCCTGCGAGCGCGAACCCGGCGATCACGATCGCCGCGAGCAGACTCTGCACGGCGCTCGCCACGTACGGCGACTTGTAGACCGGGTGCAGCTTGCCGAGGGCCCGGGGAAGTACGTGCTCGCGCGACAACGCGAAGGCGTAGCGGGTGATCGCGTTGTGGAACGCCAGCAGGCTCGCGAGGATGCTCGTGATGATCAACAGTTCCATGAGCGTGCTCGCCCAGCCGCCGACGTAGTTCTCGATGGCGTCGAAGTACATTGCGGCGGGGTCGGAGGCGGCGAGCGCGAGCGCCTGATCGGGCCCGTACGCCTGGATGATTATCCACACCATGAAGGCGTAGAAGAGTCCGAGGAACGCGACGGCCAGGTACGTCGCCCGGGGGATCGTGCGGGACGGATCCTTCGCCTCCTCCCGGTACAGGGCGGTCGCTTCGAACCCGATGAACGCGGCGAACGCGAGCGTCAGCACCCCGCCCAGGCCGGGGCTGAAGACGTGTGTGGGAGCGAACGACTCGACACCGAGGCCCTCGGCGCCGCCGCGAAGGAGGACTGCGGCGGCGAGCAGAACCAGAATCCCCGTCTCGGCGGTGAGCAGCAGGATCAGGAACCGCGCTCCGACATGGACCGATCGCGAACCGAGGAACCAGATGAGCCCGACGCCGATCAGCGACCACAGCCCCCACGGCAGGTCCAGGCCGACGAGATCCGCCATGGTGGACTGGGTGAAATACCCCAGGGCGCCGAAGATCCCGATCTCGAGCGCGTTGTAGGACACGAGGGCGAGGACCGCGGCCGCGAGACCCCACCGGGGACCGAGCCCGATCGAGATGTACGAGTAGAACGCTCCCGCGTTGTGGATGTACTTGCTCATCGCGGTGAAGCCGATCGCGAACACGCCCAGTGCGAGCCCGGCCAGGATGTACCCGCCGGGCGCCCCGAGGCCCCCGACGTTCAGCGCCAGGGGCGCCACACCCGCCATCACCAGCAACGGCGCGGCGGCCGCGACGACGAAGAACACGATGCCGGCGGTGCCGAGGGCGCCGCCTTCGAGTTGCGCGCCGGAGGCGGGTCCGCGTGCGGTTTTCTTCATGAGGAACTTCTCCAGTCCGGGCAGGGGCGCGACGGCGGGGAAACCAGGGCGCGGATACGCGACGAGAAACAATCGAATGTGTTTCGATTAGATTAGAACGTAGTGACCGGCGCCACAAGGGCATAATCGAATGAATTTCGATTGGAAAGGTGGGTGCAGCGATGGGCAGACCCCGCGTCGCACGCCTGGACCGCGAACGAATCGCGGAAGCGGCGCTCGAACTGGTCGATCGCGACGGCGACTTCCGCATGCCGGATCTGGCCCGCCACCTGAACGTGCAGGTGTCGTCGATCTACCACCACGCCAAGGGCCGCGCGGCCGTCGTCGAACTGGTGCGCCACCGCGTCGTCCGGGAAATCGACGGATCGTCGTTCGAGCGCCTGCCGTGGGACGAGGCCCTGTCCGAGTGGGCCCGGTCGTACCGGGCCGCGTTCAGCAGGCACCCCACGGCCATCCGCCTCCTCGCCACCGAAACGGTGCGCGACCCCGGTTCGCTCTCCGTGTATCACGCGGCGGCCGCCGGTCTGCGCGACGCCGGCTTCCCCGACGACCACATCATGGCCGTCATCACCGCCGCGGAGAATTTTCTCCTCGGGGCCGCCCTGGACGCCGCCGCGCCGGAGGTCATGATCGAAGCGGACGCGACGACGTCGGACGATGCGCTGACCCGGGCGCTCGCCGCCGCACCCCGCGGCCCGGAGCGGGCCGAGCAGGCGTTCGAACTCGGCCTGGCGGCACTGCTCGCGGGCTTTCGCGCCCTGCTGCAGGACCGCGGCGCGGTGCGGCAATAGCACCGGACGTCAGTGAACCCGCTTGCCGCCCAGCCAGGTTCGGGTCACGGCGAGCTGGCCGAGCGCCTGCGTGGACGACAGCTCGTAGGGATCGACCGGCAGCTGGATCATGTCGGCCCGCATTCCCGGCAGCAGCCGGCCCCACAGGTCCTCCTCGAAGCCCTGGTAGGCGACGCCGGCCGAATACGCGGCGAGGGCCCGTTCGAGGCCGACGCGTTCCCGCGGCAGCCATCCCTCCGACGGGATGCCGGACGGCGTCTGCCGGTGGATCGCCGTGGCGATGCCCTTGATCGTGCGCCACCTCCTGACCGGACTCGACGACAGCGTCGACCTCATCGTTCTGCCCGAACTGTGGCGCGTGGGATACAACCACTTCGACGACTACGCCGTGGCCGCCGAAACTCTCGGCGGCGGCACCGTCCAGGTTCTGGCCTCCGTCGCCGTCGAGCGGCGCTGCTACATCCACGCCGGCAGCATCGTCGAACAGGGCGAAGAGGGCAGACTGCGCAACACGGCTGTCCTGATCGGCCCGGACGGCCAGATCCACCACCACTACAGCAAAGTTCACGTGTTCGGATACGCCTCCCTCGAGGCGCAACTCCTGCAACCGGGAACGCAGATCCACACCACCGACACCCCGTTCGGCCCGATCGCGGCCACCACCTGCTACGACCTGCGCTTTCCTGGACTGTGGACCGAATTGGTCGCCGCCGGAGCGAAACTCGTCATCGTTCCCGCGGCCTGGCCGAAGGCCCGCAGGGAGCACTGGCAACTGCTGACGTCGGCCCGCGCCGTCGACAACCAGGTCTTCGTGATCGCCTGCAACGCCACCGGCACCCACAATTCCGTCGAACTCGGCGGCCACAGCCGGATCGTCGACCCGTGGGGAACGGTGATCGCAGAGGCCGATTCGGCCGAGGGCATCACCATCGCCGAGATCGACCCCACCGCGGTCGACCGCACCCGCGCCGAGTTCCCGGTCCTGAGCGACCGGCTCGACGACTACAGCTTCCTCAACCGCAGAAAGGTCCTGTCATGACCGGCGCCACCACGCAGGTGCTCACCTTCGACACCCTCGACTCTTCCGAGACCCTGCGATTCGACGACGTCCGGACCCTGGTCGCCGGGTACACCGGCCGGGACGAAGCGGCGGTGCAACATCACATCGACGAACTCGCGGCCATCGGTGTCGCGCCGCCGGCGCAGGTCCCGATGTTCTACCCCGTCGAGATCGCGACGATCACCACCGCGGCGCAGGCCCCGGTCACCGGCGCGCACACGTCGGGCGAGGTGGAGCCGGTGATCCTGCGGCACCGGGGCCGGTACTACCTCGGCGTCGGGTCCGATCACACCGACCGCCAACTCGAGACCGTCGACATCGGCGACTCCAAGCGGGCATGCCCCAAGCCGGTGGGCCCGGCCGTCGTGGAGATCGAGGACTGGGCGTCGTTCGACTGGGACGCCTGCCGGGCCCGGTCGTGGGTCGACGGGGTGCTGTACCAGGACGGCACGCTCGCCAATCTCCGCACCCCGCACAACCTTCTGCAGATCTTCGCCGACCGGATCGGCGACACCGGCGAGGACCTGCTCTGCTTCGCGGGCACCCTGCCGCTGCTCGACGGAAAGTTCACCCCCGGACACCGGTGGGACCTCGAACTCACCCTGCCCGACGGCCGGACCCTCACCCACACCTACACCACCGAAGGACACTGACATGCGCACCGGAGCCGACTACCTGGCCTCCCTGAACGACGGGCGAGTCGTGCTCGTCGACGGGGAGAAGATCGACGACGTCACCACCCATCCGGCGTTCGCACCCGTGACCCGGACGATGGCCGAGATGTTCGACCTCGCCGCGGACGAGGCCAACGGCATGCAGTACGTCGCGCCCGAGACCGGGAACCCGGCCAATCGGGTGTTCTCGATTCCGCGGTCGCGGGAGGAACTCGCGCAGCGGCGGGAGGCCATCGAGCGGTGGGCGCGGCACACGCACGGCTGGATCGGCCGCAGCCCCGACCACGTGGGGACGTTCCTCGCCGCGTTCGCGGCGCATCCCGAGGTGTTCGCCGCCGACCGCGACCACGATTTCGGGGCGAACGTCTCCGCGTTGTACCGGCGCCTGCTCGACGAGAACCTCTACGTCTCGTACGCGATCATCCCGCCGCAGGTCTCCCGGGCGACGACGGCGTCCGGCTGGGAGGGCGAATACCTGCAGGCCGGCGTCGTCGAGGAGACCCCGGAAGGTCTGGTCATCCGCGGATCGCAGATGCTTGCCACCGGCGGCGCGATCGCCGACGAAATCTTCGTCTCGTGCATCAAACCGCTCGGCCCGGACGACAAGGACTTCGCCGTCGGATTCGTCGTCCCGGCCAACGCCCCCGGCCTCAAGCAGTACGTCCGCCGCCCGTACATCCCGGCCGCGACGAGTTCGTTCGACTACCCCCTGACCTGCCGCTACGACGAGCCCGACTCGCTCCTCGTCTTCGACGACGTCCTCGTCCCGTGGGATCGGGTGTTCGTCGACCGCGACACCACCGGTGTCCGCCGTCAGTTCTTCGAGACGGGCGCACACGTTCTCGGCAACTGGCAGGCGCAGATCCGGTTCGCGACGAAGCTGGAATTCATCGCCGGCGTCGCGCGTCGCGTCACCCAGGTCAACGGCGTCGACAAGATCCCCAGCGTGCAGGAAAAGCTCGGCGAACTCGCCGCGCTCGTCAGCGGGGTCCGGTCCGCGGTGCTGGCCGCCGAATACACCGCCGAGCCCGATTCGGCGGGGATGTGGTTGCCGGGCAGGCAGGCCCTGTACGGGTCGATGGGCCTGCAGTCGGAGATCTACCCGCGGGTGATCGCGATCCTGCGCGACCTCGTCGGCGGCGGCGTGCTGCAACTCCCGTCCAGCGTCAAGGACCTCACCAGCCCGCTGACGTCCCGCGACATCGAACACTACGTCCAGTCGCCGGGAGTGCCGTCCGAGGAGCGCATCAAACTCTTCAAACTGGCCTGGGACATCATCGGCTCCGAGTTCGCCGGACGACACCAGCAGTACGAAATGTTCTACGCCGGCGCTCCCTTCGTGGTGAAGGGCGCGTACACGTACCGCAACTACGACTACGACAGCGCCGTCGCGGCAGTGCAGCAGTTCACCGACGGCTACAAAGCGGAAAGCGAGTAAACCCTCATGGCCAAGCCCGAATTCGAATTCTTCCCGGTCACCGGCGTCGAGTGGACCGTGTGCCCCGGTGACGACCCGAAGATCACCGAGCGCATCCTCTCCAAGGACCCCGAGGGCAACGTCGCCACCCGGATCCTGCGCTACGAAGCCGGCGCCGACTCCACCCCCATGGGCGTGCAGAAGCACGACTTCTGGGAGGAGGTCTACATCCTCGAGGGGTCGTTCACCGACCTCACGCTCGGCGAGACGTTCACCGCCGGAATGTACGCGTGCCGGCCGCCCGGCATGCCCCACGGCCCCTGGAGCACGGACGAAGGCGTCGTCACCTTCGAAGTCCGGTACCACAGTAAGTAGGCCCGCGATGACCCTTCCGGCATTCCACGCCCCCACCCCCACGGACATGCGGCGCAGCATGGGCCGGTTCACCAC
>NZ_JBHUSF010000021.1:0-56867 GCF_042673295.1 Rhodococcus sp. NPDC057014 | reverse complement strand
CGGCGCCGCGGTGCCGTCCGGCACCGCGGAACGGGAGAACAATCCCGCCATCAGGCCGTCCAGCCACACTCTCTTCGACCCGGAGATCGGCGCGGTGCGCGGAAGGACCGGAACGCCCTGCAGTTCGGTGGACTGCAGACCCGCGAGCAGTCCCGCCAGGTACGTGCGCTCGTGTTCGTCGAACGTGGGGGATGCCGAATCGTCCAGTCCGAGAATGCGGCTCATCTCGGCGGCGGGCGAGCCGCTCGCGAGGGTGATTGTCCCGGTCGATTCCGGAACCTCGGGCTCGGACACCGGAGCCACCCGGGTCAGGGACACGGCGCACGCCTTGAACTCCGGCTGGAAGGACGTGGGGTCGACGGCGTCGTTGGTGACGGCGTTGATGCTGAGGTATTCGCCGAACGAGTCGTTCCAGTGGAACGGGGCGAAGCAGCCTCCGGGCAGCACGCGGTCGCTGACGACGGCGGGAAGCACCGCGCGGCCACGCCGCGACGCGACCTCCACCTTGTCGCCCTCGGAAATCGACAGCTTCTGCGCATCGGCCGGGTTGATCTCGACGAATGGGCCGGAGTTCAATTTGTTGAGCTTGGCGACCTTGCCGGTCTTCGTCATGGTGTGCCACTGGTGCTGCAGGCGCCCCGTGTTGAGGACCAGGGGGTAGTCGTCGTCCGGCATCTCCGCGGGCAGCATGTGCGGGCGCGGGAAGAAGGCGGCCTTGCCGCTCGCGGTGGCGAACGCGAGGCGGGGGAGTGAACCGTCGGGAGCGGACAGCAGGTTCTGGCTGACGCCGTCGTTGACGTAGCGGATCGGGTTGCGGTCGGTGCGGTTGCCGGGCGGGCTCGGCCACTGCACCGGCGTCTCCCGCAGCCGGTCGTAGCTGACGCCACGAAGGTCGTAGCCGGTCTTGGGATTCCAGGTGCGCTTGATCTCCTCGAACACGTCCTCCGAGGATTCGTAGGTGAACGCGTCCGCATATCCCATCTCGCAGGCGACGCGGGCGATGATCTGCCAGTCGGGCAGCGCCTGGCCGACCGGGTCGACGGCCTGCTGCAGCAGGGTGAGGTTGCGCTCGGAGTTGATCATCACCGAATCCGACTCCGCCCACAGCGCACCGGGCAGCAGGATGTCGGCGTACCCGTTGGTCTCCGTGTCGAGGAAGACGTCCTGGGTGATCACGAGATCGGCGGCCTCGAGGCCCTCGATCACGGTTCGCCGGTTCGCCACGGTGGCAACGGGATTGGTGCAGATGATCCAGCAGGCCTTGATGTCGCCCGCCACCATGCGCTCGAACATGTCGACGGTGCCGGTGCCGACCTCGGTGCGGATGCTGCCCTCCGGCAGCTGCCACAGGTCCTCGATGAACGCCCGGTCGTCGGCGGCGAGCACCGACCGCTGGCCCGGCAGACCGGGACCCATGTACCCCATCTCGCGACCGCCCATGGCGTTCGGCTGACCGGTGAGGGAGAACGGACCGCTGCCCGGACGGCAGATCGCGCCGGTCGCCAGATGCAGGTTGCAGATCGCGTTCGTGTTCCACGTGCCGTGGGTGCTCTGGTTGAGGCCCATCGTCCAGCAGCTCATCCAGTTCTCGGCCTCACCGATCCACTGGGCGGCCTGCCGGATGTCGGCCTCGGGGATGCCGGTGATCTCCGCGACCTTCTCGGGGGTGTACTCCTCGAGGAACTCCGGCATCACCTCCCAGCCCTCGGTGAACTCGGCGATGAACTCGGGATCGGTGTGCCCGTTCTGCACGAGCAGGTGCAGCAGGCCGTTGAGCAGCGCGAGGTCGGTGCCCGGCGCGATCTGCAGGAACAGGCCGGCCTTGTCGGCGGTGGCGTTGCGGCGCGGGTCGACGACGATCAGTTTGGCGCCGGCCTTGATCCGGTCCATCATCCGCAGGAACAGGATGGGGTGACAGTCCGCCATATTGGCGCCGATCACGAAGAACACGTCGGCCTTGTCGAAATCCTGATACGAGCCTGGCGGGCCGTCGGCGCCGAGGGACTGCTTGTAGCCGGTGCCGGCACTGGCCATGCACAGCCGCGAGTTCGACTCGATCTGGTTGGTCCCGACGAAACCCTTCGCCAGTTTGGTGATCAGGTATTGCGCCTCGATGGACATCTGACCGGAGACATAGAAGGACAGGGCGTCGGGACCGTGCTCGTCGAGTTGTTCCTTCAGTCGGCGGGCGGTCTCGCTGATGGCGGCGTCGACGTCCACCGCGGTGGGCGCCTCCCCGCGCTCGTCCCGGACGTACCCGGTTTCCATGCGGCCACCGGCCACGAGCATCTCCGCGCTCGTCGCGCCCTTCGTGCAGAGCCGCCCGAAGTTGGTGGGATGGTCCTTGTCTCCGGACGCCTTGAGCACCCGGCGGGTATTCGTCTCGGGATCGATCCCGATCTCCAGCACCATGCCGCAGCCGACACCGCAGTACGAGCAGGCGGTCTTCACTGTGGAAGTCCCGGCTTTCTGCTGCTGCATCGACTCGCTCCTCACCTGCACGGTCGCCGCGTGTCCACCTGGCGCACGACCTGTATCAATGGTGCCGAGCGGCGTGTTTCGTCGGGATTAACCCCGGTGAGCGTTCGATGACGTCTCTCGCACCCGGCCGCGGGCGCGGTGGTGATGTCGGCATCGCGGCAACGACCAGGTCATGTGACCGGCGTCACTCGAATCGGGTGTGCAGGGTCGCTGAGCAGGGGAGGAACCGACGCAGCGGTCAGGCCTTCTGCTCGGCCCACCACGACAGCAGTTCGGCCTCCGCCTCGTCGCGGCTGAGAGGGCCGCGGTCGAGCCGGAGTTCCTTGAGGTACTTCCACGCCTTCCCGACCTCCGGCCCCGCGGGAATTCCGAGCAGTTCCATGATCGCGTTGCCGTCGAGGTCGGGGCGCACCCGGGCGAGGTCTTCCTGCTCGGCGATCCGCGCGATCCGCTCCTCGATGTCGTCGTACGTCGCCTGCAGCGCGGCCGCCCGCCGCTTGTTGCGGGTGGTGCAATCTGCGCGGACCAGCTTGTGCAGGCGCGGCAGCAGCGGACCGGCGTCCGTCACGTACCGGCGCACCGCGGAATCGGTCCACTGCCCCTTGCCGTAACCGTGGAACCGCAGGTGGAGGAACACGAGCTGCGAGACGTCGTCGACCATCTGCTTCGAGTACTTCAGGGCCCGCATCCGCTTGCGGACCATCTTCGCGCCGACCACCTCGTGGTGGTGGAAACTCACACCACCACCCGGCTCGTTGCGCTTCGTGTCCGGTTTGCCGATGTCGTGGAGCAGAGCCGCCCAGCGCAGCACCAGGTCGGGGTCGCCGTCCTCGAGGTCGACGGCCTGCTTCAGCACGGTCAGCGAGTGCCAGTACACGTCCTTGTGCTGGTGGTGCTCGTCGATCTCGAGCTTCATCTGCGGCACCTCGGGCAGCACGAAATCGGCCAGACCGGTCTCGCACATCACGTTCATGCCGTCGATGGGGAACTCGCCGAGGATCAGCTTGTCCAGTTCGGCCCGCACGCGTTCGGCGGTGATCCGCTCGATCTGCGGGGCCATGTCCGCGATCGCCCGATGCACACGCTCGTGCAGCGTGAACCCGAGCTGGGACACGAAGCGCGCGGCCCGCAGCATGCGCAGCGGGTCGTCGTTGAACGAGTTCTCCGGCGCCGACGGCGTGTCCATCACCCCGGCCAGCAGCGCGTCCATGCCGTTCAGCGGGTCGACGAAGTCCTGCGAGCCGTCCGCACCGATCCGGACGGCCATCGCGTTGACCGTGAAATCGCGCCGCACCAGGTCGTCCTCGAGCTTCGTCCCGAACTGGACGACGGGATTGCGCGACACCCGGTCGTAGGCGTCCGCCCGGTACGTCGTGATCTCGATCTGCTGACCCGCCTTCGCGGCGCTGATCGTCCCGAATTCGATGCCCGTGTCCCACTGGTTGTCGACCCAGCCGGACAGCAGTTTCTGCACCTGCTCCGGGCGGGCGTCGGTGGTGAAGTCGAGGTCGGTGCCGAGGCGACCCAGTATCGCGTCGCGGACACTGCCCCCCACCAGGTACAACTCGTGACCGGCGGAAGCGAACTTCTCACCGAGCGGCGTCAGGACTTCGGACAGCTCGCGCAGCGTCACCGCGGCGCCGGCAAGCAGTCGCGTACGGCGCTCGTCGTCGAGAGAAGGGGCAGTCACGTCCAGGAAGCTTACCGAGGTGCGCAAATAGCGGGATACGCATACACGCTGTCACCTCGCAGTTCGGTTCACCACAGGTGTGTCACGAAGCGTCTCGGTTCGGGTGCGGCGTTCCGGTGGAAACGGTTAAGCCAACTACTATCGATGGGGTGTCTGCTGCCGAACGTGCGAACAGGAGTCGCCGCAACTCGCGGCGGCGCGGCGCCGTCGGCAAACCCGCGAAACCCCACATGAGGACGGTGCGGGAAACGTCGGCGGGCGGGCTCGTCGTCAACGGACTCGGCGGACCGCGGGAGAATCTGTGCGCCGCGCTGATCGGGCGCACCGACCGTCGCGGGCGGCTCCTGTGGTCGCTGCCCAAGGGGCACATCGAGCAGGGTGAGACCGCCGAACAGACTGCGATGCGTGAGGTCCAGGAAGAGACCGGCATCCAGGGCACCGTCCTGGCGTCGCTCGGCAGCATCGACTACTGGTTCGTCACCGAGGGCCGCCGGGTCCACAAGACCGTCCACCATTATCTGCTGAGATTCCTCGGCGGGGAACTGTCGGACGAAGACGTGGAAGTCACCGAGGTAGCGTGGGTGCCGCTCGCCGAGCTGGGATCACGCCTGGCCTACGCAGACGAACGGAAACTCGCAGAAATCGCCGGTGACTTGATCTCCAAGATGACTACCACTCCGCCCGCACCCGACCTGAAGCTCCAGAAGGGGCCAGACGCCGGATGAGGATGGCTTTGCGTCGGGTCGGTGCCGTGACGTTGACCGCACTCGCGGTCGTTCTGGCTCCCACCAGCACCGTGGTGGCGTCGGCCCAGGAACCCGTGCCGCCGGAGAGCGCCGGGACCCAGCTCGTCGACGAGGACCCCGAGTTCCTCGAACTGCACATCGACAACGTCACCCCGTCCACGGTGACCACCACCAGCGACCCGATCGTCACCGTCACGGGCTCGGTGAAGAACATCGGCGACCGCACGGTCCGCGACGTCAGCGTGCGGCTGCAACGCGCGCCGGCCGTCGCGAGCAGTGAAGGTCTCCGCACGTCCCTCACCCTCGATCAGTCCCGCTACGACACGGTCGGCATGTTCGACACGGTCGCGGGCCGCCTCGACGAGGGCCAGAGCAAGCAGTTCACGCTTTCGCTGCCACTGCGTTCCGACACCGACCTCTCCCTCGACATCACCGAACCCGGCGTGTACCCGCTGATGGTGAACGTGAACGGCACCCCCGAGTACGGCGGGGCCGCGCGCCTCGACGACGCCCGGTTCCTGCTGCCCGTGTTCGGGGTCCCGGGCAGTCCGGCGGTACCCCCGGACATCTCCAGTCCCGTCGCCGTCACCATGATGTGGCCCCTCGCCGACCGCCCCCGACTCGCGGCGGGTGTCGCCGGCTCCGTCACCGAACCGGTGCGTCTCGTCGACGACGACCTCGCGACCTCACTGGACGACGGCGGCCGGCTCGACGAACTTCTGGGGGCGGCGGAGTTCGCCACCCGGGAGAGCGTCGACCGCGACCACACGCTGCGGGACAGTCTGTGCCTGGCGGTGGACCCGGACCTGCTGATCACCGTCGAGAACATGACGCGCGGCTATCTGGTGGTGGACGACCCGTCCGATCCCACCGGTTCCGCGCACGAGGGTGCGGGCAAGGATGCCGCGTCGGCGTGGCTCGAGCGCGCCCGAACGCTGGCCGCGACGATGTGCACCACGTCGGTGCCGTTCGCGCAGGCCGACCTGTCCGCGATCACCGAGGTCGGGAACGCCGACCTCACCGCGACCGCCGTCGACGCCCCCGCCGACATCGTCGACAACGTGCTCGGTGTCACGTCGCTGCGCAACTTCGTGTGGAGCGACGCCGGCGTGCTCGACGATGCGACGGCGCAGATGCTCCGCGGAGACGACGCGACCACCGCGCTCGTGGCCGCGAATTCCGTCGACACGACCACCCCCCGCGACAGCGCCCACGTCATCGAGGCGACACCACCGCCCGCAGCCCCCGTCCCGGCGAACGGCGAGACCACCACACCGGCGGCCTCCGAGACCCCCGCGGCCACGGGGAGCGTCGACGCGCTGCTGTTCGATCCGTCCGTCGGCACGGCGCTCGCCGCGATGGGGACGACTCCGCAGACTCCGTCCTACACACCCCAGCGCGCCCGGTACGACCTCTCGGACGATTCCCAGACCGCCCGGCTGCAGGACGCGCTCGGCGCGGTGTCGTGGTCGGCCCTCGAACCCGAGGCCGCACGGGCCGCCGGCGTTCCCCGGTCGCTGATGGTGGTGCCGCCGCAGCTGTGGACGGCAGGCGCCGACGACGCGAAGACACTGCTGTCGACGGTGTCGACTCTGATGCGCTCGGGCCTGGCAACACCCCGGCCGCTGCCCGCGATGCTGGGACGTCAGCCCGGGTCACCCGAGGTCGCGAGCCTGGACTACCCGGATCAGGCCGCCGAGGACGGCGTCCCCGCCCACATCCGCGACGCCGCCGCCACGCAGATGCCCCGGATCGAGGCGCTGAACGCGGCGCTGGTCGACGACCCGCAGGCCCCGCTCACCCCGGAGCGGTTCACGGCACCGCTCCGCGAGGACCTGGTGCGGTCGATGAGCCTCGCGCATCGCCGCGACGACGAACGCCCGTCCGCGGAAGACGCGTCCGACACGCGCGCCGACGAGGTCGCCGAAACCATGGACGACATGTTCGGGGCCGTCACCGTCGTGTCGCCGGGCGGTGTCTACACGCTGGCGTCGGAACAGAGCCCGCTGCTGCTGGTCGCCAGAAACGACCTCCCGGTCGGGATCACCGTCCGCCTGCAGGTCGATGCGCCGTCCGGGATGACGATCACCGACATCGGCCCCACCACGCTGCCTCCGCGGGGCAGTCGCACCCTCACCGTTCCCACCGAGGCCAACGACTCCCGCAAGCTCGTCGTCAAATTCTCTCTGACCACCGCCGATGGACAGCAACTGGGAGAGCCGACCAGCGTGACGGTACGGTCCAACGCGTACGGGCAGGCGTTGGCGATACTGACAGCATGCGCGGGTGCTCTGCTGCTGTTCCTCGCCGGCCGCCGGCTGTGGCATCGATTCCGCGGCCAGCCGGATCCAGCTGACGAAGGGTACGAACGTTCATGACCGGGAACTTGCCCAGTAGGGGCCAGAGGCTTCCCGATCGCTCCCATCCCCGGGTCGCGCCGTGGGAGCGGGACCACTGGGCGCGGGAGATCCGGCCGGACGAGGCGCCGACGGTGCAGTTCGCGGCCATCCGGGTCGACCCGCCGCCGCCCCCGGTCCGCGACTCCGGGCCGTCGACGGCGCCGCAGAAGCAGAGCAACTCCCGCCTGCTGGCGTCCACCGGGTCGATCGCGGTGGCGACGCTCGTCAGCCGCATCACCGGTTTCGCCAAGCAGCTTCTCGTCTTGACGCTGCTGGGCGGGTCGGTGGCCAGCTCGTTCACCGTCGCCAGCCAGATCCCGAACATGATCTCCGAGCTGGTGCTGGGCGCGGTGCTCACCGCGATCGTGGTGCCCGTCCTGGTGCGCGCCGAACGGGAGGACCCGGACCAGGGTGCCGCGTTCGTGCGCCGCCTGTTCACCGCCACGTGTGTGCTGCTGGGAACGGCGGCGCTGCTGGCGACCGCCGCGGCACCCGTGCTCACCACCCACGTCTTTCTGTCGGCCGACGGCAAGGTGAACACGTCCCTCACCACAGCTCTGTCGTATCTGCTGCTGCCCGCGATCCTGTTCTACGGGCTGTCGGCGCTGCTCACCGCGATTCTCAACACCCGGCAGGTGTTCAAACCCGGGGCCTGGGCTCCGGTGCTGAACAACGTCGTGATGCTCACCGTGCTGGTGATCTACTACGCCACCCCGGGGGAGATCACCCTCGACCCGGTCCGGATGAGCGACCCGAAACTGCTGGTCCTCGGCGTCGGCGTCACGCTCGGTGTCGTCGTGCAGGCGATGAGCCTGGTGCCGGCGATCCGTCGCGAGGGCATCTCGCTGAAACCGCTGTGGGGTCTCGACGACCGGCTCAAGCAGTTCGGCGGCATGGCCGTCGCCATCATCCTGTACGTGCTGATCAGCCAGGCCGGCATGATCGTCGCCACCCGCATCTCGTCCCACGCGGACGCGTCGGGCCCCGCGATCTACAACAACGCGTGGCTGCTGCTGCAGTTGCCGTACGGCGTGCTCGGCGTGACGGTGCTGACGGCGATCATGCCGCGGCTCAGCCGCAACGCCGCCGCCGACGACACCCCCGCCGTGGTCGACGACCTGTCCGTCGCCACCCGGCTGACGATGATCTCCCTGATCCCGATCATCACGTTCCTCACGTTCGCCGGACCGGAGATCGGTCAGGCGCTGTACGGATACGGCAACTTCGGGTCCGGCGACGCCGAACGTCTCGGCGAGGCCGTCAGCTGGTCCGCGTTCACCCTCATCCCGTATTCGCTCGTCCTGATCCAGCTCCGTGTGTTCTACGCGCGCGAACAGGCGTGGACTCCCACGTGGATCGTCCTCGGCATCACCGCGGTGAAGATCGCGCTGTCCGCGCTCACCCCGATGATCGCCTCGAGCGACGACCAGGTGGTGATCCTGCTCGGCGTGGCCAACGGCCTCGGCTACATCACCGGCGCCCTCGTCGGCGGGTACCTGCTGCACCGCAGTCTCGGCAATCTCCAGATGGCGAACGTCGGCAAGACCGTGTGGGTGGTGGTCCTCGCCTCCCTCGCGGGCGCCCTCGCCATGCTCGGCGCCGACCGGCTGCTGCAACTCGACCGGCTCACCGACCTGTTCGGCGGACCGGGTTCCATGGTCCGCGTCGCCATCAGCGGCATGCTGATGCTCGTCGTCACGTTCGTGATCCTCTGGTTCGCGAAGATCCCCGAAATCGTCTCGATCACCGTCGCCGTCACCCGCAAAGTCCGCGCACTGCGCGGTCGCGGCGCCGCACCGGAACCGGAGGTCGACCCGCTCGCAGACGCCGAAACAGAACTGATTCCCGTGGTCCGTGCCACACCGCGCGACGTCGGGGGACAGCCGCGTGGTATCGAACGACCCGGTGGACTCCCGTACCCTGGACACGAGCGGGTCGGATCGCCGCCCGGTACTGGTCGGAGTTGGGCATTCGAAAATGAAGGAGTGAGGGTGAGCGACGACGACGTGGCCGGCAGCAAGAGAGCCGGGGGTTCTACGGTGCAAGCGTCCGAACGCGATTCGGCCGCCGCACCCAACGGCGTCGATGCCCCGACCACCCGGATCTCGTCCGAGTCGGCCTCCACCGACTCCGCGAAGTCCGACAAGAAGGCCGGCGCCGACGCACCCCGGAAGAACGACGCGGACGCTTCGCAGCAGAAGGCCGCCGACGCGTCCGCGGCCTCTGCCGGCACTCCGAAACCGGCGCAGAGCAAGGAGACCGGGGCCGACACCGGCAAGAACGCTGCGCCGAAGACGCCCGCCGAAGACTCCGGCGAGCCGTCCGCCGACGAGCGTCGAGACACACGTCACATGGGATCCGCACCCGCACGGGATCTCAGCTACGACACCGGCGTGATCCCGATCACACCCGCACCGGGTCGTGACCCCGGAGCGGGTCCGCGTCGTACTCCCCGTGGCCCCAAGCTCATTCCCGGCGCCTCCGTCGCCGGTGGCCGCTACCGCCTGCTGACCCCGCACGGCGGTTCGCGGGGACTGCAGTTCTGGCAGGCGCTGGACGTCAAGCTCGACCGCGAGGTGGCGCTGACGTTCGTCGACGCCGAGCAGCGCTCCACCTCGGCCGGTCCCGAAGGCCCGCAAGCAATTCTGTCGCGCACCCTGCGACTGGGCCGGATCAATTCGCCCGGTCTCGCCCGTGTCCTCGACGTGGTCCGGGGAAGCTCCGGCGGCATCGTCGTCGCCGAGTGGACGCCGGGCCGGTCGTTGCGGGAGATGGCCGACACCAAGCCGTCTCCGATCGGCGCCGCCAGCGCCATCCGCGCGCTCGCCGCGGCCGCCGAGACCGCGCACCGGGCCGGTGGAGCACTGTCCATCGACCATCCCGACCGTGTCCGGATCAGCATCAACGGCGATGCCGTGCTGGCGTTCCCGGCCACGCTCGCCGACTCCGACTCGAGTTCCGACGTGCGCGGACTGGGCGCCATGCTCTACGCGCTCATCACCGCCCGCTGGCCGCTCGGCGACCCGTCCGCTCCCGCGGATGACCCGTCGGGTTCGCAGCGGCCCGGCAGCGTCGGCGGTATGCGACTGGCCGACCGCGACTCCAGCGGGCAGCCCATCGGACCGCGGGTGATCCGGCCGGAGGTCCCGTTCGAGATCTCCGCGGTGGCCCTGCGTTCGCTCGAGCCGAACGGTGGAATCCGCACGGCGGCCACCGTGCAGCACATCCTCGATCAGGCGTCCGTCGTCAACGACAAGACCGAGTTCATCCCCGCGCTGCGGCTCGGGCAGCGGGGCCCCGGCCCGTCCGGTCACGCTCTCGCCGACCCGGAGGCGCTGGAGGCGGAGAAGAAGAAGTCCAACCGGATGATCGCCGCGCTCGTCGGCCTTGCGGTCGTCACGATCATCGTGCTGGCGCTGCTGGGATTCTGGCTCGCCACGTTCCTCACGGGCAGCAGTTCCGACGCGCCGCTCACCGAACAGGAATTCGGACTCACCACCTCGGCGGAGGCCCCACCGAACCCGGAGTCGCCCGCCGCCGCGCCCGCCCCGGCGGCGAACGTCGCGCCGATCAGCCCCTCGGGGGCGACGGTGTTCTCGCCGCAGGGGACACCCGACTCCGCCGCCAACGCCCGGCTGGCGATCGACGGCAACACGTCCACCGTGTGGAGCACCGACTCGTACTTTCAGCCGTTCCCCGCGCTGAAGAACGGTGTGGGCCTGATGGTCACGCTGGACGAGCCGGCGACCCTGTCGAGTGTGTGGATCAACTCGCCGACCCCGGGCACCAACGTCGAGATCCGCAGCGCCCCGTCCGAGAACCCGACCCTCGACCAGACGCAGGTGCTCGGTTCGAAGGTCCTCGGCAACGGCGTCACCGAGATCCCGGTCAAGTCGGAGGGACCCACCAAGAACGTCCTGATGTGGATCACCGGCCTGAGCAATTCCCGCGGCACGAATCAATCGTCCATCGCGGACATCGGTTTCAACGCCTCCACGTAGTCGGCACCCGGTGCTCGCGGACCGGCGAACTGAGCTAACATCCGCCGGTGCGAATCTTCCGGGGGGATTCCGAGGGTGAGCCCTCGGACGTCGACCTGTTGGCTGCGCACGTCGCCGGCGATCGGCACGCCTTCGAGACGCTGCTCGGACGGCATTACGACCACCTGTGGCACGTCGCCAAGCGCACCAGCTACACCACCGAGGACGCGGCGGACGCCCTGCAGGAGGCGCTGCTGTCGGCGCATCGCAACGCGGGCTCGTTCCGCCGGGATGCCGCGGTCCGGAGTTGGCTGCACACGATCGTCGTCAACGCCTGCCTCGACCGGATCCGGCGCAACAAGGCCCGTCCGGCGGTGTCCCTGTCCGCCGACGAGGACGACGAACCGCGCGACACCCGCGATTACGTCTCCGAGGTGGAGCTCAGCTTGGTGGTCGAGCGCGCTCTGGCGCAGCTCCCGCCGGATCAGCGGACCGCGATCGTGGCCGTGGACCTCGAGGGCCGGTCGACCAGCGAGGCCGCGGCGCTTCTCGGCGTTCCGGAGGGCACCGTGAAGAGCCGCTGCGCCCGCGGCCGGAAGAAGCTGGCCGCCTCTCTCGAATATTTTCGGGTGGAGGGGAACCGATCATGACTCCGCAGCGTCAAAACGTAAGAGGAGCGGGGAAGTGTCCCGACGTCCCGGGCCATGTCCCGGGCCACGACGACTCGGTGAGGAGGTGCCATGGCCGACCGTGAATCCGGGCCGTCCGATGCCGCGCTGCCCGAACCTCCCTACTCCGAGGACCTACTCGCGGATCTGCATGCCGGGGTGCTGCCCGAGACGGTCAGCGATCGTCTGTGGCCGCTCGTTCGCAGCGACCCGCAGGCGATGGCCGTCATCGACGCCCTCGACCGGGTCACCGATCAGCTCGGTGCGCTCGGCCGCGATCATTCCGTCTCGACGCCGATTCCCGCCGGCATCGCCGACCGCATCAACCGCGCGCTCGCCGCGGAACGTGACACCCCGGCCGAGGCCGCCGTCGTGCCGCTCGCCCGGCGGCGGAAGTGGGCTGCCGCGGCCGCGGGAACGTTCGCTGCGGCGGCGGCGGTCGTGGTGGCCGTCGCGGTCGTCGTTCCGGACGGCCGGGAGTCGAGTCCGCCGGCTGCGCTGCCCGGTTCCGAGACCTCGCAGGCACCGGCGGTCCTCGATCTGGGCTCGGACCTCGATTCCGGGCTCCTCCTCACCGTGATCGGATCGCGGCAGCTCGGACCGCTCGAGAATCCTGATCGGCTGGCAGAATGCCTGCGCGCCAACGGCATCGATCCGGCCCGTGCGCTTCTCGGTTCCGGTGAGGTTCGCCTCGACGGCGTTCCCGGGGTTCTGCTGCTGGTGGCCGCGCCGCGTCCGCCGCAGATCACCGCCCTGGTGGTGGGCCGCGAATGCGGCGCGGGCGATCCGGCGACCATCGCGATCACCGACATCGGTTGATCCTCAGTTCTTTTCGGGTTCCGAACGGGCGACCGGCACGAGTAGCTCGAGGATCTTCGCCCGCAGTGCCGGAGTATCGTCCTCCACGGCGATCAGGCTCGTGAACAGGGCCGCGCCCGCGGCGAGCACCAGCACGGCCGTCGCGGTGTTCGACTCCTCGGAGTCCGCGCTCCCGAACAGTTGAGTACTCGGACCGCTGAATCCCCGCCAGAGCGCGGTCCGGAGATCGTCGTGGTCCCGTATCGCGGCCAGCAGGCCCGGCGTGGCCGCCCGCACCTCGGGCCGTGAGAACAGTTCGGCGCTGCCGGTCACCACCCAGCGGATCCAGCCTTCGCGATCGGTGCCCTCGAACGGTGTCAGGTCGGGTGTCGCACCGAGGATCGCGTCGAGAACCAGGTGCGCCTTCGACGGCCACCGCCTGGTGATGGATGCCCTGCTCACCCCGGACCGCGTCGCGATGGCTCGCATGCTCAGTTGTTCCCAGCCCGACTCCACGAGCATCGCGCGGGTGACCGCGAGGACGTCGGTGTCGATCCGCGGGTCGCGGGGGCGGCCGGTTCCGGTTGCATTCATTGGTTCGAATTGTGGGACAGAAGTGCCGTCCGCGCTATATCGTACCTATTACGAGTCCAGTGGTACCGTAATTCGAACGAGGCGGATACATGAAGATCGCGGTCACCGGCGGCACGGGCTACGTCGGCGCCCACACCACACTGGCGCTGCTCGCCGACGGGCACACGATTCGACTGCTGGTCCTCCCCACCGAAACTCCCGACGCCCTGCTCGCGGCGGCCGGGGCCGACTCCGCGCGGATCGAACCGGTGGTCGGCGACATCCGCGACGCCGAGACGGTGGCGCACCTCCTCGACGGCTGCGACGCCCTCCTCCACGCCGCCGGGGTGGTGGGCACCGACGACCGCCGCGAACAGTTGATGTGGGAGATCAACACGCAGGCCACCGCCGCGATCCTCACCCGCGCGGCCTTCCTCGGACTCGATCCGATCGTCCACGTCGCGAGTTTCAGCGCCCTGTTTCCGTCGCCCGACGCCGTCATCGGACCGGACAGTCCGACCGCGTCCGGGCGCAGCGCGTACGGCCGCACCAAGGCCGCCGCCGACCGCATCGCCCGCGCGCTCCAGGACGCGGGCGCCCCGGTCGTCATCACCTACCCGACCAGCGTCGTCGGCCCCGGCCTCGGAACCACGACGGGGGTCACCGAACAGGGCTGGGGCGCGATCGTCGGCGGCGGGGTGGCGCCGCGATTCGACGGCGGCATGCAGATGATCGACGTGCGGGACGTGGCCGCCGTCCACGCCGCCGCGATGCACCCCGGCCGTGGTCCACGCCGGTATGTCTGCGGCGGCGAACTCGTCCAGTTCAATCAGCTCATCGACGTCCTCGAACACTCCTCGGGTCGTCGAATCCGGCGCATCCCTGTGTCGGGCAGCGCCTTTCGCACGATCGGGCGGATCGCCGACGTCATCGGCCGACTCACGCCGCTCAGCCCCGGGCTCGGATACGAAGCCGCCTGGCTCCTCACCTCGGCCACCCCCACCGACGACTCGAGAACCCGCGACGAACTCGGGCTCACCTGGCGCCCGGCCCGCGCGGCGCTGGCCGCGACCTTCGCCTGAGCACCCATCACTTCCCCGAAGGCAGACCACCATGACCGTTCCACCACCGCGACCCGATATCTGGGAGCCGGCCCGCCTGGGCCCCCTGACGTTGCGCAACCGCATCCTGAAGGCAGCCACGTTCGAGGGCGTCATGCCACGCGGCCGCGTCACCGACGGGCTCGTCGACTTCCACACCGAGGTCGCTCGCGGCGGCGCCGCACTGACGACCGTCGCGTACTGCGCCGTCTCACCCGGCGGACGCGTCCACGCGAACACCCTGGTGCTCGACCGCGACCGCGTCCCCGATCTGCGCCGGCTCACCGACGCCGTCCACGCCGAAGGGGGATTGGCCGCGGCCCAGATCGGTCATGCCGGTCTGGTCGCGAACACGCTGTCCAACCGCACCAGGACGCTGGCACCGTCCGCTCGGCTCAGCCCGCCCGCGATGGGGCTCGTGCGAGGTGCCACCCGGGACGAACTCGACGAGGTCACCCGCGACTTCGAGAACACGGCACGCAACGCCGTGGACGCCGGATTCGACGCGATCGAGGTCCACCTCGGCCACAACTATCTGCTCAGCTCGTTCATGAGCCCCAATCTCAACCGGCGCACGGACGAGTACGGGGGCAGCCTGGAGCGACGGGCGGCGTTCCCACGCCGCGTGCTCGAGCGGGTGCGTCACGCCGTCGGCGACTCGGTGGCCGTCACCGCCAAATTCAACATGACGGACGGTGTCCCGAAAGGGCTGTGGCTCGACGACAGTCTCCGCATCGCCCAGCTCCTCGAAGCCGACGGGCACCTCGACGCGATGCAGCTCACCGGCGGCAGCTCGCTGCTCAACGGGATGTACTTCTTCCGCGGCGAAGTGCCGATGGCGGAATTCGTTGCCTCACAGCCGAAGCTGGTGGGCTGGGGGCTGAAGGTGTACGGGCCGAGGATCTTTCCGACCTACCCGTTCGAGGAGGCCTTCTTCCTGCCGATGGCCCGGCAGTTCCGCGACGCCCTGTCGATGCCGCTCGTCCTCCTCGGCGGAATCAACCGGCTCGACACCATCGAGAACGCGCTCGGGGAAGGATTCGAGTTCGTCGCGATGGCCCGCGCCCTGCTCCGCGACCCGGACCTCGTGAACAAGTTCCGCGACCGGCACGTCGCCGAGGGACTGTGCATCCACTGCAACAAGTGCATGCCGACGATCTACACGGGCACGCGCTGCGTCATCCGGGAGACGCTGCGCTGATCACGTGGCCTGCGAGGGGAGCGACCGGTATCACCTGCAGTCCGGGAACAACACCCTTTAGTCTTGTGTTGATCCATACGACTGAGCACCCCCTCACTACTGGAAGGCCCGCATGACCACTCCATCGACGGTTCATGAACTCATCATCGTTGGTTCGGGACCTGCCGGATACACCGCTGCCGTCTACGCGGCGCGCGCGGAACTCGAGCCGTTGCAGTTCGAGGGGACCCAGTTCGGTGGCGCCCTCATGACCACCACCGAGGTCGAGAACTTCCCCGGATTCCGCGAGGGAATCATGGGACCCGACCTGATGGACCAGATGCGCGAGCAGGCCAAGCGCTTCGGCACCGACATCCGCACCGAGGACGTCGAGGAACTCGACCTCACCGGCCCGATCAAGAAGGTCGTCGTGAACGGCGAGACCTACCAGGCGCACGCGGTCGTGCTGGCGATGGGTGCCGCAGCCCGCTACCTGGGGATTCCCGGTGAAGAGAAGCTGCTGGGCCGCGGCGTCAGCGCCTGCGCCACGTGCGACGGATTCTTCTTCAAAGATCAGGACATCGTGGTGGTCGGCGGCGGCGACTCCGCCATGGAGGAAGCCACCTTCCTCACCCGCTTCGCCCGCAGCGTCACCGTGGTGCACCGCCGCGAGGAGTTCCGCGCGTCCCGAATCATGCTCGAGCGCGCCAAGGCGAACGCGAAGATCCGGTTCGTGACCAACGCAGCGCCCGTCGAGGTGCTGGGGGAGAACAGCGTCACCGGCCTCGTGATCCGCGACACCGTCACCGGTGAGACGTCCACGCTGGACGTCACCGGCATGTTCGTCGCCATCGGCCACGATCCGCGCAGCGAACTGGTCAAGGGTCAGGTCGACCTCGACGAGGCCGGCTACGTGGTCGTCAAGAACCCGACCACCGCCACGTCCGTCGACGGAGTCTTCGCCGCAGGCGACCTCGTCGACCACATCTACCAGCAGGCGATCACCGCCGCCGGCACCGGATGTTCCGCGGCGATGGATGCCGAGCGCTGGCTGGCCGAGCGCGGCGACATCACGGCGAACACCGTCGCCGCCGCCGGCTCACCGGTCGACGCCTGAGCCGTCCACACACACCTACCCACCTCGAGTAAGGGAAATCCCCGTGTCGAATACCGTCACCATCACCGATGATTCGTTCCAGCAGGACGTCATTTCCAGCGACAAGCCCGTCCTCGTCGACTTCTGGGCCACCTGGTGCGGCCCCTGCAAGATGATCGCCCCCGTCCTGGAGGAGATCGCCGGTGAGCACAGCGACAAGCTGACCATCGCGAAGCTCGACATCGACGCCAACCCGGGCGCTGCCCGCGACTTCCAGGTCATGTCGATCCCGACGCTGATCCTGTTCAAGGACGGCAAGCCGATCAACACGATCGTCGGCACCAAGGGCAAGGCTGCGCTGCTGAAAGAGCTCGCCGACGTTCTCTGATCGACACCCGAACACCCAGCGCGATTCCCGATTTTGTGGGAATCTCTGAGACAATCGATCGATGTGCTCCAGTCGCATCAGCTAGACCGACCGGGCACATCGATCGTTTTGTTTGTACCGAGAATCGTATTTCTCGTTGATTCGGACTGAGAGGCCCTGAAACATGCACCGACTCCGTCACGGCGACCATGGTCCGGCCGTCGCTGAGATTCGGGGCACGCTGGCCGGTCTCGGTTTCCTGCACAACGGTGTCCCCGGCACTCGGCGTGACAACACCAACGGAACTCACTGGATCGCCCCCGACGCCGTCTTCGATCATCACCTCGACAGCGCCGTACGGGCCTTCCAGCAGCAGCGTGGGCTCCTCGTCGACGGAATCGTGGGTCCGGCCACCTACCGGTCCATGAAAGAGGCGTCGTACCGCCTGGGCGCGCGCACGCTGATCTATCAGCTGTCCGCACCGCTCTACGGCGACGACGTCGCCACCCTGCAGACCCGCCTGCAGGACCTCGGTTTCTACGTCGGCCGCGTCGACGGCTTCTTCGGCCCGCAGACCCACGACTCCCTGTCCTCGTTCCAGCGTGAGATCGGTATCGCCGCCGACGGCATCTGCGGTCCCGCCACCCTGCGGTCGCTCGAATTGCTCGGCACCCGCGTCACCGGTGGGTCCCCGCACGCGATGAGCGAAGAGGAAATGGTCCGCAGCTCCGGACCGCAGCTGAGCGGCAAGCGGATCGTCATCGATCCGGGCCTCGGCGGCAACACCTACGGGACCATCGTTCGTTCCCCGTACGGCACGATCTCGGAGTCCGACATCCTGTGGGACCTCGCCAGCCGCCTCGAAGGGCGCATGGCCGCCACGGGAATGGAGACGTTCCTGTCCCGCCCGCACCACGAGAACCCCACGGACATCGAACGCGCATCCACGTCGAACGCCTTCGATGCCGACCTGATGATCTCGCTGCGCTGCGACGGGAACACCAGCCCGTCCGCGAACGGTGTCGCGAGCTTCCACTTCGGCAACTCGCACGGTTCGACGTCGATGATCGGTCAGGTTCTCACCGGATTCATCCAGCGGGAGATCGTGGCACGCACGCCGCTGCAGGACTGCCGCACCCACGGCCGCACCTGGGATCTGCTGCGCCTGACGAACATGCCGACCGTGCAGATCGACCTCGGGTACCTCACCAACGACCTGGACGCCGCGGTGCTCTCCAACCCGCGGGCGCGCGACGCCATCGCCGAGGCGATCCTCATCTCCGTGAAGCGTCTGTACCTGCTCGGTCAGGACGATCAGCCGACCGGAACGTTCACGTTCGCGGAATTGCTCGCCGAAGAGTTGTCTTCCTCCGAACGTTCCTGACCTTCCGACGAGCGCTCAGTGCGCTCCGACGGGCGTGCGCTCTCCGATATCGACCATGCTCACCGATGCGGTGTGGATGAGACGCTCCAGCGCGGCCTCCACGTCTTCCTTCCACCCGTGATCCCGGTTCAGTTCGAGCCGCAGTCGCGGGAACCGGTGGTGGGGCGCGACGATCTCGAAACCGTTGTCCTCGAGGAAGGTCGCCGGAATCATGCACTCCTCGGGGGAGCACTCGCGAGCCGCGGTGGCCGAGGCCAGTCCCATCGTGTCGATCGGCCCGGTGCCCTCCGTGTCGCGGATGCCGAAAGCCTCGAGGGCGCGAACACCGCGGCGCACCAGATCGGCCACGACCGCTTGGATCAACGTGGTTCCGAGGTTCTGTTCCTCGCCGGCCGGCTCGAGCCGGAGACTCGTGAGGAGGACGGCATCGGCACCGACCGGAGCGGTCGGGAGTAACTGCGCGCGGGGCACGGTCCGTGGGGGAGCGTAGAGAGCGCTGCCGACCGGCTTCCCGTCCATGACGGCAACCTGCCCGCACGATCCCCATTCGAGCATGACCATCGACAGCCAGGCTTCCTTTTCGAATTCCTGGTCGCAGAATCCGCGTGAACTGTGGATCGCTGCCGGATCCATCTCCCAGAAGACACAGCGACGGGCATGGGCGGAGAGTTTGTCCAAGCCGTCGAGAGTGAGCGATGTGACGTGAGTCGACACTGGCTAGCTCAGCCTCCAAATGTCACTACCGCAGATCATTCGACATCCTCTGGTATTCAATGTGTTTCGCCCCCGATAGTTCTGCTGGAATCGGTCCGCCGGCGGCCGCTGTCACAGTGACGGATCATCCGCGGGTACTTCTACCTCTCTCAGGCGCTCACGAATCGGCCTTCTGTGCCTCCATCATTCCAACGATCCTCTGAAGATCGTCCACCGAACCGAACTCGACCACAATCTTTCCCTTGCGCTTGCCGAGGCTGACCGTGACCCTCGTGTCGAACGAATCGGACAACCGCTCGGCGACGTCCTGCAAGCCCGGCATCTGGATCGGCTTGCGTCGCTGGACGGGCTGCGCCTGGTCGTCGCTGCGGTTGGCGAGCGTCACCGCTTCTTCCGTCGCGCGAACCGACATGCCCTCGGCGACGATGCGGGCCGCCATCACTTCCTGCGCGTCGGCACCCGCCTCCAGCGACAGCAGCGCCCGAGCGTGACCTGCGGACAGCACACCCGCCGCGACGCGTCGTTGCACGGGAATCGGCAACTTCAGCAGTCGGATCATGTTCGTCACCACGGGACGCGAGCGGCCGATCTTCGCCGCCAGTTCCTCGTGGGTCACCTCGAACTCTTCGAGCAACTGCTGGTACGCCGCAGCCTCTTCGAGAGGGTTCAACTGGACACGGTGGATGTTCTCCAGCAGCGCGTCGCGGAGCATGGCGTCGTCGCCGGTCTCACGAACGATGGCCGGGATCGTCTCCAGCTCCGCTTCCTGGCTGGCCCGCCACCGGCGCTCGCCCATGACGAGTTGGAACTTGCCGTCGTCGAGAGGGCGCACCACGATTGGCTGCATCAGACCGAACTCGCGGATCGAGTGGACGAGTTCCGCGAGAGCGTCGTCGTCGAACACCTGACGCGGCTGCTTCGGGTTCCGCTCGATCAGGTCGGGAGCGATTTCCCGGTACACCGCACCGGTGGGGGAGGGGAGGGGTTGGGCACCATTTCCAGCGGTACCGTCGGCGCCGCCTCTCTCTCCATTGTTTCCCGTGGACGCGGGAGCGGCCTCCTTGTCGGTCGCAGAATCCGACGAGTTCGGTGCGGGCGCGGTCAGCACGTTGCGCCGGTCAGTTCCGATCACGACGTCGGCGGCGGCGTTACCCAACCCCGGTCCGGTCGTGGTCGGCCCGGTAGGAATGAGCGCAGCCAGTCCACGGCCAAGTCCACCCTTACGCGTCTGACTCATCGCTGCTCCTGCTTCGTGACGTGCGCGGTGCGTGCTGCGAGTTCACGTCCCGCATCGAGGTAACTCATAGCGCCCCGAGAACCGGGGTCGTAATCGAGCACGGTCATCCCGTACCCGGGGGCTTCGGACACCTTGACGCTGCGCGGAATGACAGCGCGGAGGACCGCGTCCCCGAAGTGGGTGCGAACCTCCTCGGCCACCTGGTCCGCCAACTTCGTGCGGCCGTCGTACATCGTGAGAAGGACCGTCGACACGTGAAGGTCGGGGTTGAGATGCGCCTGCACCAGTTCGATATTCCGCAGCAGCTGTCCCACGCCCTCGAGTGCGTAGTACTCGCACTGGATCGGGATCAGCACCTCCTTGGCGGCGACCATCGCGTTCACCGTGAGCAGTCCGAGCGACGGCGGGCAGTCGATGAGGATGAAGTCGGCATCCACCTCGCCGAGCGCCTTCTCGGACAGCGCACCCTTCAGCCGTCCCTCGCGGGCCACCATGGAGACGAGTTCGATCTCCGCGCCGGCGAGGTCGATCGTCGCCGGGATGCAGAACAACCGGTCGTTGTGCGGACTCTTCTGGATCGCCTCCGCGGCCGTCACCTCACCGAGCAGAAGCTCGTAACTGGACGGCACACCGGAGTGGTGGGCGACGCCCAACGCGGTGCTCGCGTTGCCCTGCGGGTCGAGATCGATCACCAGAACGGTCAGCCCCTGAACCGCGAGAGCGGAGGCGAGGTTGACGGCACTCGTCGTCTTGCCGACGCCGCCCTTCTGGTTGGCGATGGTGAGGATCCGCCGTTCGGGTGGTTTCGGCAGGCCCACCGAGTGTGGGTGCAGCACCTGGCTCGCGCGGTGCGCGGCCGCACCGATCGGAGTCTCCTCGACGGAGATTCCGTTGTAGGGGGCCGTGAATCCGTCGTCTCCGTTCCCGGAGTTCGTCGCCTGGTCGGATTGATGGTCGGTTTCACGTGAAACTGTTTCACGTGAAACGGCGGATTCAGGCCCACCCGACATTGACTACTCCTTCGATTGGGAATCGCTCGTTACTCGACATACTCACTCCCTGGTCCACCGTGCTCATCGTCATCGACGCTGACGGCGTTTCGGCAAACGTTCTGCCCGAACGACAACGGTGGGGACAGGAAGCAGGCCCACTCCGCATTCCACGATATCCAGCTTGCCAGCACCCAACCGAGTCAGGGAAGCGCGATCACGGGAAATCTCTTCGGCGGCGCTCGAACCTTTCAATGCGAGCATTCTCCCATGCTCGTGGATCAGCGGCAGCGACCACTTGGCCAACTTCTCCAGCGGTGCCACCGCACGGGAAGTGACGACGTCCGCGCCGCCAGCTTCCTTCACCACGCCGGACTCCTCGGCACGCCCTCGGACGACGAGCACGTCCAGACCGTTCGACTCGACGAACTCCGCGAGATACACCGACCGCCGCAGCAACGGCTCCACCAACGTGATGCGGAGATCCGGCCGGGCGATCGCGAGGGGGATGCCGGGCAACCCAGCGCCGCTTCCGACATCGACGACCGACTCGCCCTCCGCGATCAACTCACCGATGACGGCACAGTTGAGTAGGTGACGCTCCCAGAGTCGCGGAACTTCCCTCGGTCCGATCAACCCCCGCTCGACACCGTCGGTCGCCAACGACTTGTAGTAGCGCTCCGCAATATCGAATCGTTCACCGAACACCTGGCGTGCCGCCGCTTGTTCGTCCCATTCGGCCGGCTCTCCAGCATTCGGTTCCACGTGAAACATCCTCCCGCGAATAACGCGAAATCAACAAACACAGCCTCTCCATTATCCGCCCTCGGCCACGACTATGTCCCTCAACTCGAACGCGCAACGCCGGACAGTGTCGAGCAGCACCCCCTTCCGGTGGGGGAGGGGAGGGATGCTGCGCCGCCTTCGGCTGTTGATGAACGACACCGCGTCGGGGTCGCCCACGGATGTTTCACGTGGAACATCGGTGCGGTGTTTCACGTGGGACACACTCTGGGGGGACCGGGGCGCCCGCGTCTCACGAAGGTCAGTCGAGCCTGGTGCACCCTTCATCGAACTTTCGATTTCGCACCCATGACTCCGATTTCGTAATCATCACAGTGACGAAACTCCTGGGTGTGGTTGGGTGGGTGAAACTACAACCTAAATTCGGTCAGAAAGGGCCCAAACAACGACTGTCGCCGACCCATATCGATCGTCCGTCAGACACTAGTATCCGGAAAAGAATGATGCTCGTGAGCGACGAGCCAACGACCGTCTTCCTTCCGCAATCCGACGGTGAGCCGAAGACGGTTCTCCGGATTGTCGGCGAGCTCCGCTTCCGTTCCGCACCGGAGGAGCGCATGGGCGAACGCGACATCCTCGCCCGCGGTCACATCCAATGACACCAACTCGAACCTGGCACCACTCGACTGCCATTCGAAGAATGGTGGCCACGTCTCGCGATACTCCTCGATTCCGCGTGCGCCCTCGTAGGGCAGTGGCACGTCGAACATCACGATGTCATCGGAGTGGTCCGCGAGAACCCCCGTCATGTCACCACCGTGCACAGCCTCGGTCCACCGCTCGATCAGATTCCGGATCTGTCGTTCGTCCTCGCTCATCAGTCACTCCGTCCAGTCGACGCCACTGCTCGGCCCCTTCGATGATGTGGACTTCGCGAAGCGTCGAAACTCATCGCCCGACACACGTGAGTCTCGAGCGGGGACTCGAGCACCTACCGAGCCGCTCGACTTCGGGACCGCGAAAGAGATGTGGCCCAACGCGGGTAGGCCGGCGGTAACTCCAATCCGCCGATGCGCAGTCGCGGCGCAAGCTTCGACGGAGAACATCCCGTCGTCCCTCCCGGCCGACTCGAGTCCGATCAGCAGGCACGGGAACTTACTCGAGTTCCGACACCGCGCCCAGGCGCCCCACTGCGCGACGTGGGCAGCCGACACCGGCCTCTCGGTGGGGGAGGGGAGGGGTCTGTGTTTCACGTGAAACGAAACACAGCCAGAGTGACGGGACGCGACAAGGGAACAGAAAAGAGGCGGGGCTCCCGGAAGTGAATCCGGAAGCCCCGCCTCGGTGGTGCGTGTGTGGATCAGTCCTTGATGACGACCACGCGGCGCGACGGTTCGGCGCCCTCGCTCTCGCTCGATACGCCGTCGACCTTCGCGACTGCGTCGTGAACGATCTTGCGCTCGAACGGCGTCATCGGAGCGAGCTCCTCGCGTTCACCGCTTTCGAGTACGCGACGTGCCGCCGAGGAACCCAGCTCGGTCAGTTCGGCGCGCCGGCCGGCACGCCATCCGGCGATGTCCAGCATCAGTCGACTGCGTTCGCCCGTGGCCTGCTGCACGGCGAGGCGCGTGAGTTCCTGCAGTGCGTCCAGCACCTCGCCCTTGCGCCCGACCAACTTGGTGAGATCGTCCCCACCGTCGATGCTGACAACAGCGCGGTCGCCCTCGACGTCCAGGTCGATGTCGCCGTCGAAGTCGAGGACGTCGAGCAGCTGCTCCAGGTAGTCGCCGGCGATTTCCCCTTCCTCGATCAGGTAGTCGTCAGAATCGGAATCCACCTCGGTGTCCGGGTTCTGCGTCGGTGCAGTCACGTCTGTCTCATCTCCGTCCACTGCGATGTCAGGCTCACTAGCCATGCTCGTTCTCTTTTCTGAATTAGCGCCGCTTGCGCTTGGGGGACTTTCCGCGGTTGGACTGGGGGCGGGCACCGGGCTTCGGCTTCGACGCCGAACCGTCCCCGCTCGGCTGATCGGAGACGTCGCCTGCGATGATCTCCGGATCCGAGGAAGAACCGTCCGTTGCGGTCGCGGACTTCTTCTTCTTGGTGAGATCGGGACGTGCACCGGGCTTCGGAGCATTGTCCGCCCGGCGTGCGATGGCAGCCTGCTTCTTCTCTTCCTCTTCTTGGTCGATGCGACGGAAGACGATGTGCTGCTGCCCGTACGTCCAAATGTTGTTACTCACCCAGTACAGAAGGATCGCGATGGGGAGGAACGGACCACCGACGAGCACACCGAGCGGGAAAACCCACAGCGCGAGCTTGTTCATGATCGCCGACTGCGGGTTCGCGGCGGCCTCGGGGCTCTGGCGCCCGACGGAGGCACGCGAGTTGAAGTGAGTCGCGATGCTGGCGATGACCATCAGCGGAACCGCGACAACCGCGATGTTCAGCACCGTGGGGATCGGGCCGTACGCAGCGAACGCGTCGAGCTGCTCCTTCGGCATGGTGATCCACGCCGAGATGGGGGCGCCGAACAGACGGGCACTCAGGAAGGACTGCACGTCCTCGACGCTGAAGAAGTAGTTCGGCGTGTTCGCGTTGGCCTCGACCGACATGCCGAGCTGCCCGAATCCGGTGCCGGTGCGGTTGAACGAGCGAAGCACGTGAAACAGACCGATGAAGACCGGCGCCTGCGCGAGAACCGGGAGGCAGCCCATGATCGGGTTGAACCCGTGCTCCTTCTGGAGCTTCTGCATCTCGACGGCCTGCCGCTGGCGGTCACCGGAATACTTCTTCTGCAGAGCCTTGATCTGCGGCTGAAGTTCCTGCATCTGGCGCGTCGTGCGGACCTGCTTGACGAACGGCTTGTACAGAACGGCACGCAGCGTGAACACGAGGAACACCACGGACAGTGCCCAGGTGACACCGCTGTCCGGTCCGAGGAAGGGAATGGCACCGAAAATCTTGTGCCAGACCCACAGGATCCCGGACACCGGATAGTAAATGAAGTCGAGCACGGCTCTATGTACTCCTCTGTTCGTCCACGTTCGCCGGACAGCAACGACGGCTACCCGCATGACGGTCGTGACGGGCAGGGACCGGGTCCCACCCTCCAGGGTGCCAGGGGGCACACTTCGCCAACCGAACCACCGTCAAGAAAAGGCCTTTGATCGCCCCGTGGGTGCGCAGGGATTCCACTGCGTACTCGCTACAGGTCGGCATGAACCGGCAGGTCGGCAACCGCAGGGGCGACACATACGTCCGGTAGAGCTCGATGAAGAAAATGAGAGTGCGCGCCGGTAACGCACGGACCGATTTCCACGCGGAAGAGGCCGAGGAGCTGTCCTCGGCCGTGTCGGTGCGCGACTCGTGGAGGGCGCTTTTCATGTGGAGTTACTCACGGGCGCAAGAAGGTCCAATCGAAGGAGACCTGCACGGAGTTGCTTCTCCAGGTCCCGGCTACTTGCAGTCGCAGCTCCCGGGAGAGCGCGAATCACCACATCGGATCCTGATGGAACACCATCCACGAGGTCGATGCAGATATGACGAAGCCGGCGTGCGACTCGATGTCGAATCACCGCCGGCCCGACAGCCTTACTCACAACCAGTCCGAATCGCGGACCGCCGCTACTCACCAGCTCATCTGCCTGTGCACGGTCGAACGCGTGCACAACCAGATCGCGTCTTCCCATCCGACGACCACGTCGCACAGTCAACGAAAAATCTGAATGACGACGCAATCGGTGCGGCTCAGGCAACACCCCGAGCTCCCGAACCCAGTGTCGGGATCAGGCGGTGAGGGATTCGCGGCCCTTACGGCGACGCGCCGAAACGATTGCACGACCCGCACGGGTCCGCATACGAAGACGGAAGCCGTGAACGCGCGCGCGGCGTCGGTTGTTCGGCTGGAACGTCCGCTTGCCCTTGGCCACGGTCAACACTCCTCGAAGTTCATCGACGCCTCCCGGCGTCATGGATCTAACATTGGCGAAAACTCAGGTGTTCATCCACAGGGTGGGGATGAAACGCCTCCGACACTGGACTCGAGCCAGCACGAAACCGCCACCTCACCACAGGGTGACTGTTCGAGAGTACTTACCACTCCCGGTCAGGTCAAACTCGCTCACCTGCGATTCCCCCGCGAATCGGCTGACCGACACGCCGAGGATCGACAAATGCTTGCACCCCAACTTCCGATGTGCCAAACCACTGTGAGGTTGCCGACACTGTTGCTAGCGTCTATGCATGGTCTCGCCGATGAACCCTGATCGAGTGCCCAGCTCTCGACTTCACCGTTCTCATCTGCACATTCACCACAATTCATCCACAGGGCACAGTTGGTGTCCCGCTTCGGATCGTCACGAGGGTTCCTGACACCCTTCACTTCTCGGGTCCCCACACCCGCTCATCCAGGTTTCGCATGCATAAGCGCAGGTCAGCGCGCTCAATCTGGACCACTCACCGTCACACGCCGCCCAAACGGGAGGCGTCTGCGGTTTGTCCACATCTGTGGATAATTGTGTGGAAACACAGTTCAGATGGCATATTCGTAGGTCCGTACGGGGTCCATCCTCAGGTCGGGGAAGCTCCCATTTCCGCCTCGACGACGGCACCGACACTGGACTCGGCACCGCAGGCGCCGAGTCCGCGAACACACTGGGGAGGAACCTCGTGAACGACGATCCGAATGCGCTCGCACGGATCTGGATCGACGTCGTCGCCGACCTCACATCCGATTCGCCCGGTGGCGATCTGCCGCCGTTGACGAGGGGACAGAAGGCGTGGTTGGCGCTCGTCAAACCGCTGACACTCGCACAGGGCTTCGCGCTGCTGTCCGTTCCGTCGCCCTTCGCGCAGGAAGCGATCGAACGGGATCTTCGTGAGCCGATCCTCCACGCGCTCGGCCGGCATCTCGGTGAGCAGGTGGAGGGTCTCGGTGTGCGCATCGCCGCCCCGGTCGACGACGAACCCGAGTCCGAGGCCCCGAGCAGGGAGCGCAGGCCCGACCCGGAACCTGTGCACACCCCTCGCCACCTCGAGCCGTCCGTCACCAGTTCGGGCACGTTCCGCAGGCGCCGCTTCGGCTCCGGGGAAGACCAGCCGTATTCCGACACCACGGACTTCGAGGAGGTGGACGACGACAGCGAGGCCCTCGCCAGCGTCCACGAATCCTGGCCGTCGTATTTCACGAAGCCGCCCGCAGGCCCGGCACCTGCGGCGACGGGAGGAAACAGCCTCAACGCGAAGTACACGTTCGACACGTTCGTGATCGGCTCGTCCAACCGGTTCGCCCACGCCGCGGCAGTCGCCATCGCCGAGGCGCCGGCGCGCGCGTACAACCCGTTGTTCATCTGGGGTGCGTCCGGCCTCGGCAAGACACACCTGTTGCACGCCGCCGGCCACTACGCCCAGCGGCTGTTCCCGGGGATGCGCGTCAAGTACGTCTCCACCGAGGAATTCACCAACGACTTCATCAACAGCCTCCGCGACGACCGCAAGGTGGCGTTCAAACGCCGCTACCGCGAGACCGACGTGCTGCTGGTCGACGACATCCAGTTCATCGAGGGCAAGGAAGGTATCCAGGAGGAGTTCTTCCACACCTTCAACACCCTGCACAACGCGAACAAGCAGATCGTCGTCTCCTCCGACCGGCCGCCGAAGCAGCTGGCGACACTCGAGGAACGCCTGCGCACCCGGTTCGAATGGGGCCTGATCACCGACGTTCAGCCGCCCGAACTCGAGACCCGCATCGCCATCCTCAGCAAGAAGGCCCGAATGGACCGGCTCGAGGTGCCCGACGACGTCCTCGAGTTGATCGCCTCCCGGATCGAACGCAACATCCGGGAACTCGAGGGTGCCCTCATCCGTGTGACGGCGTTCGCGTCCCTGAACAGGCAACCCCTGGACCTCACGCTCGCCGAGGTGGTGCTGCGTGACCTGATGCCGGACTCGTCGAGTCTCGAGATCAATGCGGCGACGATCATGGCGGTCACCGCGGAGTACTTCAACATGTCGATCGACGACCTCTGCGGGCCCGGCAAGGCGCGTCCGCTGGCGTCCGCCCGCCAGATCTCCATGTACCTGTGCCGTGAGCTGACCGATCTGTCCCTGCCGAAGATCGGGCAGACGTTCGGCCGCGACCACACCACCGTCATGTACGCGGACAAGAAGATTCGCAAGGAGATGACGGAGCGGCGGAAGGTCTACGACCAGGTCCAGGAGCTCACCGCCCGGATCAAGCAGCGTTCCAAGAGGTAGTCGCTCACCTCTGCTTCTCCTGTGCCCCCGGTAGCTCGCCTACCGGGGGCACAGCCCGTTCTGTGGGAGGGCGAGGTCCGGCTCCGCCGCCGCGGGCAACTCGAGGGGCTCCTCGAGCGGGTCCTCGAGGGTGGGCTCGAGCGGGTCCTCGAGGTGTCGCTCGAGGGTCTACTCGAGGCTCGTCCGAAACCCCGCCGGGGCGACACACCGGGGCGACACGCCGACGCTGTGACCTGGGATAAAGCATGCACACCTGTGGATAAATGTGGGGATGGGGTGGAATCTCTGTGGACAGAACGTGCAGAACTTTGAACAACCTCGAGTAGTCCACACGGGTGCCGGATCGGTCCTCGAGTTTGTCCTCGAGAATTCCCCATACGAGTACGCGGAGGGACCAGCGTCTACAGCTGTTCGTCCACAGATTCCACAGGACCTAATAGTACTTCTCATTAATTCTTCTCAAAACTTCTTTGAAAACAGGGTTGGGGATCGCGTCCGTTCACAGGCCTCCGCCGGAGACTCGAGGACGGACGCGTTCCGCTTTCAAGTTCGTCCTCGAGGGCATACGGTTATGCATCGCCGCTCTGTGAAAGACTGCAGTGCTGTGGTCACGGCCCGACCGTGGCGAACAACCGTGCCTACCGAGAGGAACAACCCGGCGATGGAGCTTGGAAGCCTGAAGTTTCGCGTCTCCCGGGAAGAATTCGCTGATTCAGTGGCATGGGTCGCTCGCAGTCTGCCGTCGCGGCCTCCTGTCCCCGTCCTCGGCGGAGTTCTCCTGGACGCGACCGAGCAAGGGTTGACGGTTTCCGGATTCGATTACGAGGTGTCGGCCCAGGTCAGGGTCGGGGCCGAGGTCGGTAGCGCCGGTCAGGTCCTGGTCTCGGGCAAGCTTCTCGCCGACATCACGAAGTCGCTTCCCAACAAGCCCGTCGACGTGACGCTCGAGGGCACCCGTGTGCTGATCACCTGCGGAAGCGCCAAGTTCTCCCTGCCGACCATGCCGGTCGAGGACTATCCACAGCTTCCCCAGTTGCCGCAGCAGACCGGCTCGATTCCCGCGGATCTGTTCTCCGAGGCGATCAGCCAGGTGGCTGTCGCGGCGGGCAAGGACGACACGCTGCCGATGCTCACCGGCATCCGGGTCGAGATCGAACGCAACGCGATCGTGCTCGCCGCCACCGACCGGTTCCGTCTCGCGGTCCGTGAACTCGAGTGGTCGCCGGCGAACCCCGACACCACCGCGGCCGTCCTCATCCCGGCGAAGACTCTCTCCGAGTCGGCGAAAACGCTTGCGGGAGACGCCACTTCACCGGTCGAGCTGGCTCTCGGCTCGGGTTCCGCGGTCGGCAACGACGGCCTTCTCGGTATCGTCAACGACGGCCGTCGCACCACCACCCGACTGCTGGACGCCGAGTTCCCGAAGTTCCGGCAGCTGCTGCCGTCCGAACACACCGCGCTGGCGACCGTGGAGATCGCTCCGCTCGTCGAGGCCATCAAGCGTGTCGCCCTCGTCGCCGAGCGCGGTGCGCAGGTCCGCCTGCAGTTCTCCACCGAGGGGCTGCTGCTCTCCGCCGGTGGCGACGATGCCGGGCGCGCCGAGGAAGGTTTGAACGCGGTCTTCCAGGGCGAGCCGCTCACCATTGCCTTCAACCCCGGTTACCTGATCGACGGGCTGTCCTCGCTGCACAGCGAGCAGGTGCTGTTCGGCTTCACGACCCCCAGCCGCCCCGCGGTGCTGCGTCCGGCCACCGAGGAGGAGATCGAGCCCGACGATTCCGGCAACTTCGCCGCACCGGCGAGCGCGTACACGTACCTGCTGATGCCGGTCCGTCTGCCGGGCTGACGCTTCGCGGAAGCGAAACCAGTACTGCCGTTAGACATCTCACGAGTGGACGGAGATCACGATGCAGATCGGGTTGGTCGGGCTCGGAAAAATGGGATTCAACATGCGCGAACGGTTGCGCGCGCACGGGCACGAGGTGGTCGGCTACGACCCCCGCCCCGAGGTCACGGATGTGGTGTCGCTGGCGGAACTCGCGCAGCGACTCGAGTCTCCGCGCGTCGTGTGGGTGATGGTTCCGGCGGGAAAGATCACCCAGGACACGGTGACCGGGCTGGCGTCGGTGCTCGAGAGCGGCGACCTGGTGATCGACGGCGGCAACTCGAGATACACCGACGACAAGATTCACGGTGAGCTGCTCGGTTCCCATGGCATCGGCTACCTCGACTGCGGTGTGTCCGGTGGGGTCTGGGGACTCGAGAACGGCTACGGACTGATGGTCGGCGGGTCGGCCGCGGACGTCGAGCGGGCGCTGCCGATCTTCGACGCACTGCGCCCCGAGGGGGAGCGTGCGGACGGGTTCGTCCACGCAGGCCCGATCGGCGCCGGCCACTACGCGAAGATGATCCACAACGGCATCGAGTACGGACTGATGCAGGCGTACGCCGAGGGCTACGAACTGCTCGAGGCCGAAGACCTCGTCACCGACGTCCACGGTGTGCTGCGCGCGTGGACCAACGGCACCGTCGTCCGGTCGTGGCTGCTGGAACTGCTCGTCAAGGCCCTGGGTGAGGATCCCGATTTCGCCGAGATCTCCGGTTACACAGACGATTCCGGTGAGGGACGCTGGACCGTGCTGGAGGCGATCGACCACGCCGTGCCCGCGCCGGTGATCTCGGCCGCGCTGTTCGCGCGGTTCGCGTCCCGTCAGGACGATTCCCCCGCGATGAAGGCCGTCTCGGCGCTGCGCAACCAGTTCGGTGGTCACGCCGTGAAGAAGGCGGCAGGCGAGGCAGAAGCCGGTTCTGGAACGTAGGTGTTCGTTCGCGCACTCTCGCTCAGAGATTTCCGTTCCTGGGACGCCCTCGGTCTGAACCTGCGTCCGGGCTGCACCGTCTTCGTCGGACCCAACGGACACGGCAAGACGAATGTGCTCGAGGCGCTCGGCTACCTGTCGACGCTTTCGTCGCATCGCGTCGGTTCGGACGCCCCGCTGATCAGGACGGGAACGGCTCAGGCGTTCGCGGGGGCCACCGTCGTCAACACCGGCCGGGAACTGACCGTCGATCTCGAGTTGAACGAGGGAAAATCCAACCGGGCCCGGATCAACCAGTCGCCCACCCGCCGGCCGCGGGAGATTCTCGGGATTCTGCAGACGGTGCTGTTCGCGCCGGAGGATCTGTCGCTGGTCCGCGGGGATCCGGGGGACCGACGCCGTTACCTCGACGAACTCCTCACGTCCCGGATACCCCGCATGGCGGCGGTCCGAGCCGATTACGAACGGGTGCTGCGGCAGCGGTCGGCGTTGCTCAAGACCGCGGGCGGCGCGCTGCGTCGGTCTTCGCGCGGCAGCGGTCAGTCGAGCGAGGACGGCCCGAGCGCCCTTGCCACACTGGAAGTCTGGGACGGACACCTCGCTGCGCACGGCGCCCAGCTGCTCGCCGGGCGGCTGCACCTCGTCCACGATCTCGCACCGCACCTGGCCGAGTCGTACCAGTCGCTGGCGCCCGAATCGCGGCCGGCGAGCATCCGCTACCGTTCGAGTCTGGGCTCGTCGCTGCCGCCGGAATTCACCGAACCGGCGCGAGCGCCCGAGTCCGGCGACATCGCGTTCCTCGAGGAGCGGTTCCTCCAGGAGCTGTCCGTGATGCGCTCGAAGGAGATCGAGCGGGGTGTGTGCCTCGTCGGACCGCATCGTGACGATCTGGAACTGCAACTCGGTGACACCCCGGCGAAGGGATTCGCGAGTCACGGCGAGTCGTGGTCGTTCGCGCTGTCGCTGCGACTCGCGGGATTCGCCCTCCTGCGCTCGGACGGCAGCGATCCGGTCCTCATGCTCGACGACGTGTTCGCCGAACTCGACCGCAAGCGTCGCCGCGCCCTCGCCAAGGTTGCGCTGGACGCCGAACAGGTGTTGATCACGGCTGCCGTGCCGGAAGATGTACCGGAAGAACTCGACGCCGTCCGGTTCGGCGTCGAGGCCCGCGACACCGATCGAGGACGAATCTCACACATCCTGGAAGAGACGGAGGACCGCCGTGACGGATGACGCCGAACCCGCCGCGCCCGCGGCAGCCCCCGAACCGGAGGTGAAGGGAATCGATCTCGCCCGGCGTGCCCTCGAGGAGGCGCGGGCCGCGGCGAAGGCGAGTGGAAAATCCGTCGGGCAGGGACGCCGGTCCGGAACCGGCGTGCGGGCCCTGCGCGCCCGGCGACGGCGCGGCTGGTCCGGTCCGGGGCCCGACGACCGCGATCCCCAGCCGTTCGGTGCGCTGACCAGCGCGCTCGCGAAACAACGCGGCTGGTCTCCCAAGGTGTCCGAGGGAACCGTCCTCGGACGGTGGGTACAGGTGGTCGGCGAGGACATCGCCGCACACGCCGAACCGACCGGGCTGCGGGACGGGATTCTCAGCGTCTCCGCGGAGTCGACGGCCTGGGCGACCCAGCTCCGGATGATGCAGTCGCAGATTCTCGCGAAGATCGCCGCGGCCGTCGGTGACGGCGTCGTGAAGTCGCTGCGGATCACCGGTCCGACCGCTCCGAGCTGGCGAAAAGGGGAACGGCACATCCGGGGGCGTGGTCCCCGCGACACCTACGGATAGGCCGGAGCGGCCGTTCGGTCCCTAGTTTTGTCTATTACCCGGTGTTACAGTTACTCCAAGTCATCGAGTGAACTGTGCCACAAGCCTCCGTCGTGGCGCAGCCGCCGGCACGAAGGAGTAGTGAGATGTCCGCCCCGACTGCACCCCGGAACGCGATCCCCGAACCGGACCACATCCTGCTGCAGGCCAGGAACGTGGAGTTCGACTGGTCGAACCTCCCGATGCACTGGATCCCGGGCGATCCGTTCACCACGCACGTCCTCAACGTCCTGCACCTTCTCCTGCCCGCGGGCGAGGAGTGGTTCGTCGAGACGTTCAAAGAGGCCCTGCCGCTGATCGACGACGAACAGCTCCGCGACGACGTCGTCGGGTTCATCGGCCAGGAGGCGATGCATGCCGACGCCCACACCGGCGTGCTGGTGCACCTGAAGGAGAAGGGTCTCGATCCGACACCCTTCACCGAGCAGATGGAGTGGACCTTCTCCAAGATCCTCGGACCGCGACCGCTGACCGGTCTGCGCGAGAAGAACTACCTGATCGAGCGGCTGGCGGTCATCGCCGCCATCGAGCACATCACCGCGTTCCTCGGCGACTGGGTGCTGAACGCCGAGGGCCTCGACCGCGCGGGGCTGCATCCGACGATGCTCGACCTGCTGCGCTGGCACGGCGCCGAGGAGGTGGAACACCGGTCGGTGGCGTACGACGTGATGCGGTACTTCGACAAGCGGGAGTCGCGGCGGATCCGCACCCAGCTGATCGTGACCCCGGTCATCGTGTGGCTGTGGGTGCGCGGCACCCGATTCCTCATGCGGAACGATCCGGAGCTCGCGCAGTGGTCGGCGCACCGCCGCAAGCCGCACCTGACCGATTTCTTCGCGGCGGGCAAGCGTGGCACCCTCCCGACGGCCCGGGAACTCGGCAAGCGGATGTCCACGTATTTCACGCGTGCGTACCACCCGAGCAACGAGGGTTCGACGGCGCAGGCCGTGAAATACCTGGCGTCCTCGCCGGCGGCTCAGGCGGCCGAGCGATGAAGCTGTCCCAGGTTCGGGAGGTGTTCACCGGGCAGGGGCTGCCCCGTCACGACGCCCCGCCGGACATCAAGGGGCGCCCGCGTCCCGACCGCGCCATGCGGCTCACCGAGGCGGTGGCCGCCAAGTATCTGCGTGTTCTCACCGCGTACGAGTACGACCCCGGCGTCGCCGGGCACAACCCCGATGTGGCGATGAAAATGGTTGTCTCCCAACGGGACGTCGTCGCACTGGACGACAACGTCGTGCAGTTGCGGTTCGAGGCGGAGGACGGTGCCGAACTGCCTGCGTGGCAGCCGGGTTCGCACCTCGACTTCCACCTGCCGTCCGGGTTGCGACGCCAGTACTCGCTGTGCGGCGACCCGTCCGACCGGACGGGCTACAGCATCGCCGTCCGCCGGATCCCCGACGGCGGTGGCGGATCCCTCGAGATGCATGCCCTCGAGCCGGGAGCGTCGGTGACGGTTCGTGGTCCGCGCAACGGATTTCCGTTCGTGGGCGAGGGGAGTGCCCTGTTCGTCGCCGGCGGAATCGGCATCACGCCGATCCTGGCGATGGTGCGCGCCGCGCGCGAACTCGGGATGGACTGGCAGTTCGTGTACTCCGGCAGGTCGCGGGAGTCGATGCCGTTCCTCGACGAGATCGAAACATTCGACCGGTCACGGGTTTTCATCCGACCCGACGACGAGTTCGGCCTGCCCACCGCCGCGGAGTTGCTGGAGCGTGCCGCGCCCGGTGGAGCCGTCTACTGCTGCGGGCCGACGCCGATGCTCGAGTCGGTGCGCCGCGCCTTTCCCGGAAGCCCGGCCACCGCATTGCATTTCGAGCGGTTCGGCGCGCCGCCGGTGCTCGGCGGAACCGAATTCGAAGTGCAACTCGTCAGCACCGGTGAAGTGCTCACCGTGCCCGCCGACGAGTCCGCGCTCACGGCGATCAAGAAGACGATGCCCGGAGTGGGGTATTCGTGCCAGCAGGGCTTCTGCGGGACGTGCAGGGTCAAGGTGCTGTCCGGCACGCCGGACCACCGCGAGACGCGGCTCACCGATGCCGAGCAGGAGAACGAGATGCTGATCTGCGTGTCCCGCGCCGACGGCGGCCGCCTCGTCCTCGACCTGTAACCCACCCGACCCCGAACCGAACGACGACCAGAGGACACCCATGACTTCATCCACGTCCGGTACCGCCCGGCGGATCACCAACGGTTCCGTCGACCTCGCCGTGTTCGAGGACGGCAACCCCGCCGGCGAGACGATGGTGCTCGTCCACGGCTGGCCCGACACCCACGAACTGTGGAGCCGGGTGGTGCCGTTCCTGACGGAACGGTTCCGGGTGGTCAGCTACGACAGCCGCGGCGCCGGCGAGAGCACCGTGCCCACCCGGGTCGAGGACTACCGGCTGCCCGCTCTGGCGGGCGACCTGTTCGCGGTGATCGACGCCGTCAGTCCGGGCAGGCCGGTGCACGTACTCGCCCACGACTGGGGATCGGTGGAGGCGTGGGAGGCGGTCTGCGAACCGGGCGCCCGCACGCGGATCGCGTCGTTCACGTCCGTCTCCGGGCCGAACCTCGACCACCTCGGGAAGTGGATGCGCCGCCGCATCGCCGACCGTCGGTTCGGTGGACCGCTCGCGCAGGCCGTCGCGTCCGGCTACACCGTCCTGTTCCAGATTCCGGGCCTGGCGACGCTGCCGCTGCGGCTGTGGTTCTCCCGGCACTGGCCGGCGTTCCTGAAGTTCTTCGACCGCCTCGACCCCGCCCTGGTGCGTCCGGCGCCGACGCTGGCGGACGACATGGTCAACGGTCTCAAGCTGTACCGGGCGAACATCCGGACCAGCCTGCTGCGGCCGCGTGACCGGTACACCGACGTCCCGGTCCAGCTGATCCTGAACCAGAACGACAAGGCGGTGCGGCCCGTCGGCTACGAGGACACCGAGAAATGGGCACCCGACCTGCGCCGTCGAGGGGTCGACGCCGGTCACTGGTCGCCCATCTCCCACGCCGAGGACATCGCGCAACTCGCCGCGGAGTTCGTGCTGGACATCGAGGACCGGCAATGGGGGAAAGCCCAGGACGGGCCGTCCGAGAGTGCGTCGGCCTAGGTTTTCACTCCCGAAGCGCCCTGAAAATTCGTCTACGGGGCGCTCAGGGGTGTCATAGCCCGCTCCTGGGCCAGACGTACCAGTAAGATGGCCGAGGTAACTAGCGGCAAGATTCCCGATTCTCGTCTCCCGCGTGCCCGACCAGGGCGGTGGGCGCCTGCGTCGGGCATTGGACGGAGAAGGAGAGCTACCCACCCGTGGCTGCCCAGAAGTCAGACAAAAGCACCTCCAGCAAGGACTACGGCGCTTCTTCCATCACCGTCCTCGAGGGACTCGAAGCCGTCCGTAAGCGACCGGGTATGTACATCGGTTCCACCGGTGAACGCGGTCTCCACCACCTGATCTGGGAAGTCGTCGACAACTCCGTCGACGAGGCCATGGCCGGCTACGCCAGCAAGGTCGAGATCACCCTTCTCGAAGACGGTGGCGTGCAGGTCGTCGACGACGGCCGAGGCATCCCCGTCGGGATGCACGCCTCCGGTGTCCCCACCGTCGAGGTCGTCCTCACCCAGCTGCACGCCGGCGGCAAGTTCGACTCCGACTCCTACGCCGTCTCCGGCGGTCTGCACGGTGTCGGTATCTCCGTCGTCAACGCGCTGTCCACCCGGCTCGACGTCGACATCAAGCGCGACGGCTTCCGCTGGAACCAGACGTACACCGACTCCAAGCCGGGTGAACTCGTCAAGGGCGAGGCCACCAAGGAAACGGGCACCACGGTCCGGTTCTGGGCGGATCCGAACATCTTCGAGACCACGGTCTACAGCTTCGAGACGGTCGCGCGCCGCCTCCAGGAGATGGCCTTCCTCAACAAGGGCCTGACGATCACCCTCACCGACGAGCGCGTCAGCGACGCCGAGGTCACCGAAGAGGTCGTCAGCCAGGTCGCGGACGCCCCGAAGACCGCCGAGGACGAGCACGCCGAAGCCGATGCACCGGCCGTCCACAAGGTCAAGACGCGCGTCTACCACTACCCGGGCGGACTCGAGGACTACGTGCGGCACATCAACCGCACGAAGCAGCCGATCCACAACTCCGTCGTCGGTTTCACCGCGAAGGGCACCGGCCACGAACTCGAGATCGCGATGCAGTGGAACTCCGGCTACTCGGAGTCGGTCCACACGTTCGCGAACACCATCAACACCCACGAGGGCGGCACCCACGAAGAGGGTTTCCGGTCCGCCCTGACGGCGACGGTCAACAAGTACGCGCTCGACAAGAAGTTGCTCAAGGAGAAGGACCCGAAACTCACCGGTGACGACATCCGTGAGGGCCTCGCGGCGATCATCTCCGTCAAGGTAGGTGAACCGCAGTTCGAGGGTCAGACGAAGACGAAGCTCGGCAACACCGAGGTCCGGTCGTTCGTGCAGAAGGCGAGCAACGAGCACCTGTCGCACTGGTTCGAGGCGAACCCGGCCGACGCGAAAACCATCGTGAACAAGGCGGTGTCGTCGGCGCAGGCCCGCGTCGCCGCCCGCAAGGCCCGCGAACTGGTTCGCCGCAAGAGCGCCACCGACCTCGGCGGCCTGCCGGGCAAGCTCGCCGACTGCCGGTCGAACGACCCGAGCAAGTCCGAGATCTACATCGTGGAGGGCGACTCCGCAGGCGGCTCCGCGAAGTCCGGCCGTGACTCGATGTACCAGGCGATCCTGCCGCTGCGAGGCAAGATCATCAACGTCGAGAAGGCACGCATCGACCGTGTGCTGAAGAACACCGAAGTCCAGTCGATCATCACCGCGTTCGGCACCGGCATCCACGACGAGTTCGACATCGCGAAGCTTCGGTACCACAAGATCGTGCTGATGGCCGACGCCGACGTCGACGGCCAGCACATCGCAACGCTGCTGCTCACGCTGCTGTTCCGCTTCATGCGGCCGCTCGTCGAGCACGGCCACGTGTACCTGGCGCAGCCGCCGCTGTACAAGCTCAAGTGGCAGCGCGCCGACCCGGAGTTCGCGTACTCCGACCGCGAGCGCGACGCCCTCGTCAAGGCTGGCCTCGAGTCGGGCAAGAAGATCAACAAGGACGACGGCATCCAGCGCTACAAAGGTCTCGGCGAGATGAACGCCAAGGAACTGTGGGAGACCACGATGGATCCGACCGTGCGTGTCCTGCGTCTCGTGACGCTCGACGACGCGGCCGCGGCCGACGAGTTGTTCAGCGTCCTCATGGGCGAGGACGTCGAGGCCCGGCGGAGCTTCATCACCCGTAACGCCAAGGACGTCCGCTTCCTCGACGTCTAGGTATCGGGCACAAGAGAATACGGATCGCGTGCAGCCACCGGTGGTCGGAAGACCCCGGTGGCTGCACTCGTCTGGACCCGTTGCGGGACCGGACGACGCAGAATTCCGTCCTCGACTGTGAACGGCGATTCTGTGTAGCCTGGTCGGCTGATCCACCCCGTGGCGGCAACGTCTGGGATCAGTGGTGCGCATGTTACTTGGAAGTAAGGATCGGGGAATTTCTGTGGTAAGAACGTTCCCCATGGGGATGTGATGAACTCGTTACATTCGGAAATCGGTAAGTCGGGCAGCGCTGCGCACAGCGCAACTGATCGATCACTTTCCTCTGTCGACGCGTGTCGTCCGATCCGGTACGGCTGCCCACTCACGGGCGGGGTCACGAGCACAGAGCGACAAGCTATGAGTGGTGGGAAAGGAAGCGTGGGATGAGCGACGATTCGCCGCCCCGGGCAAAGTTCTGGGATATCGAGGGCTGGGGCCTGCGGTGGAAGGTCACTGCGGTACTCGCAGTTCCCGTCACCGTCGCCATGGTGCTCGGCGGGCTCCGCGTGCAGGGCGAGCTGAGCAACGCCGTCCACTTCACCGAGGCCGCCGACCAGATCGTCGTCGTCCCGGACATCGTGGCCCTCGAAGCTTCGATGGGTACCGTGACCAGCGGTTACGCCTCGGGCACCCTCACCAAGGAAGACCGCGCGGCCGCGGAATCCCTGATGAACGACGTGTCCGAACAGGCCCGGAACCCCGAACTGGATCCCGCCGTCGCGAGTTCCATCAATCAGACCGTCTCGGACGGCCGCGCCCTCCTCAATCTGATGGACTCGCCGGGCGTCGCCACCGACCTGCTCGCGGAACGCCAGCGCGCGTTCGCCGCGGACTTCATCCGCGAAGTCGACGACATCGTCCGTCCCATCGAGGACAGCGAGGTCGTCGACAAGGGCTACCAGCTGACCAACGCCTGGCAGGCGCAGCGCCGCCTGTTCGAACAGGCCATGGGTCTCGTGATCGTGAAGGACGTCTACGCCGGACCCGACGGACGGGAGAAGGCCCGCACGGGCGACATTCCCACCTCGGCCGTCGTCGCGGCCGCCGGCGCCGAATCGAGCCTCCTCGACGTCCTCGACCGGTACTACCCGAAGGGCGACGAGCGGCTCCAGACGCTGCGCAACAACATCAACGACCGCAACGCCCTCATCGACCAGGGTCTGGCCGACGCGGCACGCGGCGGGGTGCTGCCCATCCTGCAGCTGCGTTCCTCGCTCATCGCCAGCCGCGACGTCTACCAGGACCTGACCAGCGAAGCGGCGAAGGACATCGCGTCCACCGTGCAGATCCGCGCCGCCGAGACCCGGTCCGCCGCGCTGCGTGACACGGCGATCGTCCTCGGAACGCTGCTCGCCGCGCTCGTCCTCGCGCTCCTCGTGTCGCGGTCGCTGATCGGCCCGATCCGCCGCCTGCGGTACGGCGCGCTGAAGGCGGCCCGCCGCGACCTTCCGGACGCGATCGAGCAGATCAAGGCCAGCGACGATCCGCGGGGCCTGTCGTTCGAACCGGTGGCCGTGCACTCCTCCGAGGAGATCGGCCAGCTCGCCCGCGCCGTCGACGACATCCACGGGCAGGCCCTCAAGCTCGCCGGTGAGCAGGCGCAACTGCGTCTGCAGATCAACGACATGTTCGAAACGCTCGCCCGCCGAAGCAAGTCGCTCGTCGACCAGCAGCTCGGCCTGATCGAGAACCTCGAGTTCGAGGAGAAGGATCCGAAGCGGCTCGAGAGCCTGTTCCGGCTCGACCACCTGGCCGCGCGTATGCGCCGGAACGGTGAGAACTTGCTGATTCTGGCCGGCACCCGGGTGCGTCGGTCGCAGGCGGCGCCGATCCCGCTCGGTGACGTGCTGCGCGCCGCGATCTCCGAGGTCGAGGACTACCAGCGCGTCCAGATGGGCGCGACCCCCGAAGGCGCGCTCAGCGGCACCGTCGTCACCGACGTCGTGCATCTGCTCGCCGAACTCGTCGACAACTCGCTGCGCGCCTCGCCGCCGGACACGGTGGTGACGTTCAGCTTCGCTCGCGCCGTGGACGGTGGAGTGCTGCTCGAGATCGCGGACCGCGGCATCGGTATCCCCGCCGACGACATGCGCGCCGTCAACGAACGCCTGGCGTCGGGTGGTGAGGTCGGTCCCGAAACCGCCCGCCACATGGGCCTGTTCGTCGTCAGCCGGCTCGCGAAGCGGCACGGTCTGACCGTGCGCCTGCGGTCGACGTTCGACACCGCCCGCAACCCGGGTGTCACCGTCAGCATCCACATCCCGAACGCGCTGATCGTGTCGCAGGCCGCCCGGCAGGACACGGGACCGCAGCGGAAGATTCCCGCGGCACCGGTCCGGACCGCCATCCCGGCGCCCGCGGCCCCGGCGCCGCGCAAGAACGACCCGCAGCTGCCTGCGACCCGCAACGGACTGCCGACCCGCACCCCGTCCACGTCTCCGCCTGCGGCGAGCCCGGCTGCCGCGGGTGCGGTGACGACGGCGTCGGGCACCAGCCTGCCCCGGCGGCAGCCCGGTGCCAGCGGCATCGCGGCCGGCGCGGGATCGTCGGCCGCTGCCCCGGCCGTGCAGTCCCAGGACACCGTCAACGTCCGCGGATCCGGAGCGATGCCGAAGCTGCCCGTGCGGCTGCCGCAGGCAGCGACCCCGGAATCGCGGCCGGAGACGGCGCCGGCGGAATCGCAGCCGCAGCACGCGCCGCACGCACCCCGCAGCGAGAACCGCATCGAGGCGCGGACCGCGGAACAACCGGCGCCGCCGTCGTCGAACGGCGACGACCAGGCACCGGTCCGGCACCGCTACCGCACCAACTCGGCGAAGACCGCGTCGTTCTTCCAGTCGCGGATCGATCCGCCCCCGGCGGCGTCGACCCCGCGGCCCGGCGGCGGCACCCCGATCTTCTCCGACATGGTGTCCGACTGGCTGACCGATCCGACCGGCGCCGAGGGCGCACCCGGCGTCTGGCATTCCGCCGGTGACGCCGGATGGTCCGCCGCGGAACGGATCAGCGAGACCCCCGTCGAGGTCGACCCGGAGATCGGGCTGCCGAAGCGGCGTCCCGGCGACCGGCTGGTTCCCGGCACGGTCGAAGGCGCGCACAATACGGGGACCCTGCGCCGGGTGCGCGACCCCGAGACAATTCGCGCCAATCTCAGTCGTCACCAGCAGGGCGTCCGAAACGGCAGGGCCACGAGGCTCGCGGAACGTAACAGCATTGAAGGAGACCGATGAACACCGCTCATGGATCCGACGTCACGCGACCTCTCGACTGGTTGGTGTCGAACTTCGCCAGTGACGTCCCCGGTGTCTCGCACGCCGTGCTGGTGTCCGCGGACGGTCTCCTGATGGCGGCCAGCGCCCACCTCCCCATCGACCGGGCGGAGCAACTGGCCGCGGTCACGTCGGGGCTCGCCAGCCTGTCGGCCGGTGTGTCCCGGTTGTTCGAAGGCGGCGGCGTGCTGCAGTCGGTGGTCGAGATGCAGCACGGGTACCTGCTGCTCATGAGCGTCGGCGACGGCTCGCACCTCGCGACACTCACGGACGCCGAGTGCGACATCGGGCAGGTCGGCTACGAGATGGCGATCCTGGTCGACCGCGTCGGCGCATCGGTGCAGGCCACGGCCCGCACCCCGCAGGGTCTCTGACCAGCCCATGCCCATGAACGACCACCACTCGGAGCAGCCGGGCCCGAACATCGTGCGCCCGTACTCGCTGACGTCGGGCCGGACCCGGCCTGCGGTCGAGCTCGCGCTCGAAGCGTTGATTCAGGCACTGCCGCAGTCGGTGGACCGGCAGTGGGAACTCGACGACGTCAACGCGGCCATCGTCGCGTTGTGCCAGCAGTCGCCTTCGGTCGCCGAGATCGCCGCCCGGGTGGGTGTGCCCCTCGGAGTGGCACGCGTCCTCGTCGCAGACCTGGTCGAGGCCGGTCATCTTCAGATCCTGGCCACCCTGAAGGAAGACTCGACCGACTCCGAACGTCGTGAACTCATCGAAAGGGTCCTCAGTGGACTTCGCGAAATCTGATCCCCGCAATCGGGTGACCTCGACCAAGATCGTGATCGCCGGCGGGTTCGGCGTCGGCAAGACCACGCTGGTGGGGGCGGTCTCCGAGATCGTCCCGCTGCGCACCGAGGCGCTCGTGACCAACGCCAGCGACGGCGTCGACAACCTGGCTGCGACACCGCAGAAGGGCACGACCACCGTCGCCATGGACTTCGGTCGCATCAGCCTGGCCGACGACCTGGTGCTGTACCTGTTCGGCACGCCCGGTCAGCACCGGTTCTGGTTCATGTGGGACGACCTGATCCGCGGTGCGATCGGTGCGATCGTCCTGATCGACACCCGCCGGCTGGACGAGAGTTTCGCGGCGGTCGACTTCTTCGAGGCCCGGCAGTTGCCGTTCCTCGTCGCGATCAACGAGTTCGACGACGCCCCCCGCTACCCGATCGAGGACATTCGGGCGGCCCTCGCGATCTCCGAGGACGTGCCGATCATCCCGATCGACGCGCGTGACCGGGAATCGGCGAAACGCGCGCTGGTCGCGATCACCGAATACGCACTGACCAAGCTCCACACGGCCGCGTACTGAGGATTCGAAACATGTCGGACGAGTTGCAGCACTTCTCCATGGGCACGTGGATCGTCGCCCTCGCCGCGGTCACGTCGTTCATCGGCGTCTTCGTCGGTATCGCCAGCGCCCGCAAGGCGGTGACCGCGCCGAACCCGAGGCAGCGGTACCTGTGGCTGGCGTGGGGCGCGCTGTCCATCGGCGGTATCGGCGCCTGGCTGCCGCACTACATCGCGATGGTCGGATTCGAGGTGTACGGCAGCGTGGTGCGTTACGACGTCCTGTGGATCGTGATCTCGTTCGTGGTGCCCGTCGCGGCCGCCGCAGTGGCGTTGCTGATCATCAGCCCGCCGCCGACGAAACACCGGCTGCCGAGCGCAACGGTGGAGATCGGCCGCCTCGCAGGCGGTGCGGTGCTCCTCGGCATCGGATTCACCGGCATGGACCTCGCGATCGTCGCCTCCCTCGAGATCCAGGGTGCGGTGAACTCCGACATCCTGCTGACCTCGGCGTCCGCGGTGATCGGCCTCGTCGTCGGCGCCGGAATCATGTGGTCCGTCTCGGCCCTCGAGTCGCGCACGCTGCGACTGGTGGCGTCGGTGATCGTGGCGGCCGGGCTGGTGGCCGTGCACTACACCGGTGTGTTCGGGCTGAGCGTCGCCGTCGACCAGTCCGTGGCGCGTCCGGACGGGCTCGAGGTGTTCTCGATCCTGTTCCCCGTCTTCGTGCTGGGCATGCTGGTGGTCACCATCCCGATCACCGCGCTGCTGATGGCGCCCGACCGTGTCGCCGCCGAGCTCGAACTCGAGGCCGACATGCTCGCCGCCGAATCCCTCGCCGCCGAAAAGCAGGGCAGGGAGCTCGAACTCCAGTAGATCGGGCGACTCCTGCGGCACCGATTCCCGGGCGCACCCGAGTCCTTCACCCTCATAGCTGACCTGCACCTATAGACTCGGGTGGTTGCGCGACGTCGTGCTGGACCGCGAGTCCGCGAGGAGACGTCAAGCCGAGTAGAAGAAGGAGCTCATGACCGACACAACGTTGCCGCCGGAGGGACCGGGGCACGACCGCATCGAGCCCGTCGACATTCAGCAGGAGATGCAGAGCAGCTACATCGATTACGCGATGAGCGTGATCGTGGGTCGTGCGCTGCCCGACGTGCGGGACGGCCTCAAGCCGGTGCACCGCCGCGTTCTGTACGCGATGTACGACAACGGGTACCGGCCCGATCGCGGTTATGTGAAGTCTGCGCGACCGGTCGCCGAGACGATGGGTAACTACCACCCGCACGGCGACGCCTCGATCTACGACACGCTCGTCCGCATGGCCCAGCCGTGGTCGCTGCGGTACCCGCTCGTCGACGGCCAGGGCAACTTCGGTTCCCGCGGCAACGACGGCGCGGCCGCGATGCGGTACACCGAGTGCCGGCTGACTCCGCTGGCGATGGAAATGCTCCGGGAGATCGACCACGAGACGGTCGATTTCACCCCGAACTACGACGGTCGTACACAGGAACCGTCAGTTCTCCCCAGCCGTATCCCCAACCTGTTGATCAATGGTTCCGGCGGCATCGCCGTCGGTATGGCCACCAACATCCCGCCGCACAACCTGCGCGAGGTCGCCGAGGCCATCTACTGGGCCCTGGAGAACTGGGAAGCGGACGAGGAGTCCACCCTCACGGCGGTCATGGAACGCGTCAAGGGTCCCGACTTCCCGACGCACGGCCTGATCGTCGGCGGCCAGGGCATCCATGACGCCTACACCACCGGTCGCGGTTCGGTCCGCATGCGCGGTGTGGTGGAGATCGAGGAGGACGCCAAGGGGCGCACCACGATCGTCATCACCGAACTGCCCTACCAGGTGAACCCCGACAACCTGATCACGTCGATCGCCGAGCAGGTGCGCGACGCGAAGATCGCCGGCATCTCCGACATCCACGACGAGTCCTCGGACCGCGCGGGTATGCGCATCGTCGTCACCGTCAAGCGTGACGCGGTCGCGAAGGTCGTGCTCAACAACCTGTACAAGCACACCCAGCTGCAGACCAGCTTCGGCTGCAACATGCTGTCCATCGTCGACGGCGTGCCGCGCACCCTGCGCCTCGACCAGATGATCCGGCTGTACGTCGCCCACCAGGTCGAGGTCATCCGCAGGCGCACCGAGTACCTGCTCCGCAAGGCCGAGGAACGCGCTCACATCCTGCGCGGACTGGTGAAGGCCCTCGACGCCCTCGACGAGGTCATCGCGCTGATCCGGGCGTCACAGACCGTGGACATCGCGCGCGCAGGCCTGATCGAGCTGCTCACCGTCGACGAGATCCAGGCCGACGCGATCCTCGCGATGCAGCTGCGCCGCCTCGCCGCCCTCGAGCGTCAGAAGATCATCGACGAACTCGCCGAGATCGAGCGGGAGATCGCCGACCTCAAGGACATCCTCGAGAAGCCCGAGCGTCAGCGCAGGATCGTCCGGGACGAGCTGAAGGAGATCGTCGACAAGCACGGCGACGACCGCCGCACCCGCATCATCGCGGCCGACGGCGACGTGGCCGACGAGGATCTGATCGCCCGCGAGGACGTCGTCGTCACGATCACCGAGACCGGGTACGCCAAGCGCACCAAGACCGACCTGTACCGCTCGCAGAAGCGCGGCGGCAAGGGTGTGCAGGGCGCCGGGTTGAAGCAGGACGACATCGTCTCGCACTTCTTCGTCAGCTCCACCCACGACTGGCTGCTGTTCTTCACCACGAAGGGCCGGGTGTACCGGGCCAAGGCGTACGAGCTGCCGGAGGCGAGCCGCACCGCCCGCGGACAGCACGTCGCCAACCTGCTCGCGTTCCAGCCCGACGAGCGCATCCAGAGCGTCATCCAGATCAAGACGTACGAGGACGCGCCCTACCTGGTTCTCGCCACCCGCAACGGTCTGGTGAAGAAGTCCAAGCTCACCGATTTCGACTCCAACCGCAGCGGCGGCATCGTCGCGATCAACCTGCGCGGCGAGGACGAACTGGTCGGCGCGGTCCTCTGCTCCTCCGACGACGACCTGCTGCTCGTCTCCGCGCAGGGGCAGTCGATCCGCTTCTCCGCCACCGACGAGGCGCTGCGCCCGATGGGACGCGCCACGTCCGGGGTCCAGGGCATGCGATTCAACGGTGACGACGAACTGCTGTCGCTCAACGTGGTGCGCGAGGGGACCTACCTGCTGGTGGCGACGTCGGGCGGCTACTCGAAGCGCACCGGCATGGAGGACTACCCGGTCCAGGGACGCGGCGGAAAGGGTGTACTCACGATTCAATACGACAAGAAACGTGGCACCCTGGTCGGAGCGCTCATCGTGAACGACGACGACGAGCTCTACGCGATCACGTCGGGCGGTGGGGTCATCCGCACCGCCGCCAAGCAGGTCCGCAAGGCGGGTCGGCAGACCAAGGGTGTTCGTTTGATGAACCTCGGGGAAGGCGACACCCTGCTCGCGATCGCACGCAATGCCGACGAACCCGACGAGACCGACGACAACGCCGAGAGCAGCGGCAAAGGAGCTAAGGAGTCCTAGTGAGCACTCCCAACCAGCCAGGCAGTGACCGGCAGAACCCGGGTTCCGCCAATCCGGCGCGACCCGACCAGCAGGCCTCCCGCACTCCCGAGAACGGGTCGGCGCGACCGAACCCGCAGCAGGGTTCCGCGCAGCAGGGGCCGCAGGCGTCAGCCGGTCGTGGCCCCGCTCAGGCGGGGCCGGCTGCCCGGCCGGGCGGTGCTCCCGACGCGAGACCGGATCGGCAGGCTCCGGCCGATCCGGCCCGGTCTCCGTCGACTCCCCAGCATCAGGGTCCGCGTACGCAGACCCCGCAGGGCCGGTCCGTGCCACCGCAGCAGGGTCAGGCTCCGAATCAGCAGGCCCCCGGGCATCAGGCACCACCGCAGCAGGCTCCCGGCAACCGGGCTCCCGCGGGTGGTGCGCCCACCGAGTCCATCCGGGGAAATCAGGCGCCGCCGTGGCAGCGGGGGATGCAGCGTGAGCCGCAGACCAACCTGAAGCGGCCCCTGCAGGGCGGGGCGGGAGCCAAGCAGGCCTCGCGTCCGGAGGGGCAGCCGAACCCGGCCAACGGTGCAGGCACCGCCGCCGCGGGCGCTGCAGCCGCGAAGGCCGCCGGCGGCCAGGACGTCCAGAAGCCCCAGACGGCTCCGACCCAGAAGACGCCGGACCAGGGCTCCACGCAGGGGCAGCGTCCCCAGTCCGCGCAGAATGCGGGTGCGCCCACGCAGGCGGTGCCCACGCAGAAGTCGCCGGCGCAGAACCCCTCCCAGGCGAAGGGCCGGCCCGCGCCCACGCAGGAATCGAACCGCACCTCCTCGACGGCGGCCACCGCCGCGGTCGGTGCGGTGTCCGGTGCAGCCGCGGCGGGGGCCGTCACGCAGCGGGAGGCCGCGAAGGCGAAGGCGTCCGCGATCGACGGACCCACCCGGCACATCAACCGGGACGTTCTCCCCAAGGACATGCCGGACCTGTCCGAGGCCAAGCACCCCCTGCCGGGGGCGGCGGCCACGGGTCAGCAGCCGAAGATCGCCGTGGCCCCGCAGCGGGTCGAGGAGGGTGAGGCCCTCCGCGCGACGGTGCAGGTCCGCAAGATCGACCCGTGGTCGACGCTGAAGATCTCGTCCGTCATCTCGGTGTCGCTGTTCTTCGTGTGGATGGTGGCCGTCGGTCTGCTGTACGTCGTCCTGGACGGGATGGGGGTGTGGGACCGGCTGAACAACGCGTTCACCGATATCGTCGCGGAGTCGAGCTCTGACGGGCTCGTGACGGCCGGGCAGGTCTTCGGATACGCCGCCGTCATCGGCCTGGCCAACATGGTGCTCTTCACCGCGCTGGCGACGATCGGCGCGTTCATCTACAACCTGTGTTCGGACCTCGTCGGCGGCGTCGAAGTGACGCTCGCGGACCGGGACTGAACGCGAAAACCGAGAGGGACTGAGCTGGGAAAAGAGCGTCTCGCCGGACCGGTTTTGGTAGTTGCCGGTCCGGTGGGGTAATCTTCCGACTCGGTTCAGGGAACTGTGCGAGATGAGTTTCCGGACTTCAGGGGCCTATAGCTCAGGCGGTTAGAGCGCTTCGCTGATAACGAAGAGGTCGGAGGTTCAAGTCCTCCTAGGCCCACTCCTGGTGCCGGTGAAAGGTCAGTCGCATGAAGGTCCTCCTGTTCGTGGGAGCCGGAGTGCTGGTGGCAATCGGACTGTCCAAGTTGCTCCGCGGCAACGAGGTGTGGCACGAGGTAACGGGGCCTTAGCTCAGTTGGTAGAGCGCTGCCTTTGCAAGGCAGATGTCAGGAGTTCGAATCTCCTAGGCTCCACAAATACACAGAAGTGACAGTGTGCCCCGGATTCGGAAAGAATCCGGGGCACACTGCTGTGCGGGCCCGAATCGGGTGAGGTTACCCTTACTTCATGACCGCACTCGATCCCGGAGCCCGTGACCGTCTCGACCCGCGCAGCCGCGTCGCGTCCCACCACCGGACGGGGGAGGGGACCGCGCGCATCGGTTACCCGATCGGAGTTCGCACGGTCACGGTCCGTGCGCGCGAGTACGTCACGCCCCGCATGGTGCGCCTGACGATCGGTGGTCCCGGCCTCGACGGGTTCCACACCTATCAGGCCGACGATCACGTCAAGATCGTGTTCCCCGACGCGGACGGCACCCGCCGCATCCCGGTCGTGAACGACGCCATGATGCTCGACTGGCCGCGCCCGCTCCCGACGAGCCGGAAGTACACCGTCCGGCGCTACGACGCCGACGCCCGCGAACTGGACCTGGACTTCGTGCTGCACGACGGCGGGCTCGCGTCGTCCTGGGCGAAAACGGTCGAGATCGGCGACGACGTGACCATCGCCGGACCGCCCGGAGCAAAGGCGTTCGCCCACAACTTCGACCACTACGTCTTCGCGGTCGATTCCACCGCGCTTCCCGCGGTCGCGCGGTGGCTCGACGAGTCCCCGGCCGACGTGTCGGCGCACGTCGTGATCGAGACCGACGACGCCGTCGAGCACGACTACCCGCTGGCCGTGCGCGACAACGTGGACGTGACGTGGCTCGTTCGCGACGGCAGCGAGTCCTCCCTGGCGTCGACCGTGCAGTCGCTCGCGCTGCCCGGCGGCCGCACATTCCTGTTCGCGGCCGGCGAGGCCAGCGACATCAAGCCGTTGCGCGCGTGGAGCAAGGACCGGATGGAGTCGCTGTTCACGGGTTACTGGAAACGCGGAGTCGCGGGCCTGGACGACTGACCGGCCCTACACTCGCACCATGACGACGGTCCGGCCCGCACTCGCCCGCCGAGCGGTCGTGGCCGCGGCGACGCTCGGAATGCTGGCGGCGGGTGGTGCCGTGCCCGCGAGTGCGCAGACCCGCCCGCTGCAACCGATCGCCCTGGCGGTGTCGCTGCGCCTCGCCACGGCGGACACGGTGGCGTCCGCCAAATGGGGCACGCCGTCGCCGATCGACGATCCCGCGCGCGAGGCGCAGGTTCTGGGCGCGGTCGCCACCCAGGCGGCCGACGAGGGCCTGAGTGTGCCGCGGGTGCAGCAGATCTTCCGGGATCAGATCGAGGCCAACAAGGCAGTGCAGCGCGCGCTGTTCTCCTGGTGGAGCGTCGCGCCCGGTGCGGCGCCGACCGTTCGGCCCGACCTGACGGAGGTCCGCCCGGTCATCGACCGCCAGAACACCGACATCCTGCTGCAGTTGCGTGAGCAGGAGGATCTGCTCGCGGGTCCGGGTTGCGTGCCGGCTCTCGTCGACGCCGCGGTCGCGGTGGCGGCCGAACAGCGCCTCGACGCGCTGCATCAGGCGACGCTGGCCCGCGCGCTCGTGTCGATCTGCGGCGCGGTCCGCGAATGACTGGCCGTTTCGACATGGTCCGGCAAGATATCGCCAACTAGACTGGGGGCATGATCTCCACGGTCGCGACCCTGCTCCTCGACCGGGTGTCGATGTTCGAATTCGGTGTGGTCTGCGAGGTGTTCGGAATCGACCGCACCGAACACGGGGTTCCGGCATTCGATTTCCGGATCTGCGGGATCCGCCCCGGCGAACCACTCGCATCGGTCACCCCGGGACTGACGCTCTCCGCCGGCTACGGGCTGGACTCGCTGCGCGACGCGGATCTCGTCGTGGTCCCGCCGCCTGGGGCGCAGTCCGGCTTCCCGGACGAGGCGCTCGACGCCGTGCGCGCGGCCGCGGAGGCCGGTGCCACGGTCCTCAGCCTGTGCTCCGGTGCGTTCCTGCTCGGCGAGGCGGGACTGCTCGACGGGCGAAAGTGCACCACCCACTGGGGGTACGTCGAGGAGCTGGCCGCCCGGTTCCCGACCGCGGTGGTCGACCCGGACGTCCTGTTCGTCGACGAGGGCAACCTCGTCACCAGCGCAGGCACCGCGGCGGGAATCGACGCCTGTCTGCACGTGGTGCGCCGGGAGCTCGGTTCCACGGTGGCCAACACGATCGCCCGCCGGATGGTCGTGCCGCCGCAACGCGACGGCGGGCAGCGGCAGTTCATCGAGCAGCCGGTGGTCGCGTGCACGTCGGACAGCCTGAGCGAGACGATGGCATGGATGAGCGAGAACCTCGAGTTACCGCACACGATCGACGAGCTCGCGGCCCGCTCGTCCATGTCGACGCGGACGTTCGCGCGCAAGTTCGCGGCCGAGACGGGTACCACCCCGGTGAAGTGGCTGACGACGCAGCGCGTGCTCTACGCCCGGCAGCTACTCGAGGGCACCGACCTCGGTCTCGAGGCCATCTCGAGACGCACCGGATTCGGTTCCGGTGCGCTGCTGCGCCACCACTTCAACCGGGTGGTCGGACTCGCGCCCGGCGATTACCGTCGCCGGTTCGGCTGCAACACGGCCGAACTCACGCAATGAACGTTCCGATGGCCGGGTTCGCCTGGCAGATCGGGCTGCTGCCGAAGTTGATCGACCCGAACGCCGTGGCCACGACGTTGCCGACGCCGGTGTTCACCGTCGCGGACAGGAACGGGTAGACGCCGCCGAGATTCACGATCCCCGAGCGTCCGCTGTCGGTGTTGACCCAGGCGACGGTGACCTGCGCGGCGGCCGGGATCGGTGGCGCGGCGGGGTGCGACTCGAAGCGAATGTCGCCGTCGGCGATCGGCGGGACCGCCTCCGGCCCGGACTGGCCGGTGAGCGCCGTCAACGACATCAGACTGCCCTGGTTCGGACACCCGATGGTGAGGGCCGGTCCGCCGAAGGGGTGGGGTGGGTCGGCGCCTGCGGGGCCGGCCGTCAGCAGGGCCGCGGTGGCGGCGACCGGAAACGCGACGACGGCGATGCGGTGGGTGATACGTGTGGCGGTCATGTCTGCTCCTCGGAACGGATCCTCGCGCTGGTGTGCACCTGCCGGCGGGATACCCGTGGTACAAGCCGTGAAACGAAGACATGACCGCACGCCGGCCGACACCGCACGAGCGCGCCCTGCCGGCCGGGGAATGGCGGATCAGTTGGCGGCGAGGGGCTTCGTCGCCGTCGGCGGCGTGGCCTCCTGCGTGTCTGCGCTGTCGACGTCGCGCAGGTTCGGGGGAGCGGACGCCACCCGCGGCTGCTCCCGGCGGCGGCTCTTGAAGAACACCGCGCCCCCGGCGACAGCGACACCGACCAGCACGACGATCGCGACGCGACGGCCCTTCCGCGACTTCTTCTCCTCGACCGGCGCGACAGCCGCCGTCAGGGGACGAATGACGTCCTGGGCGACCTCTTTCACCGGTGCGGTCCGGGCGCGTTCGTAGCCCTTCTTCGCCAGCGACGCCCCCTGCCTGCCGAGGAACACACTCACCTGCCCGGCGCCACGGGCCGCGGCGAGCGCAGCCGAGCGCGCACAGCGCAGGGCCTGATCGACAGCCTCGGATTCCTTGACCCGGGAAGCCGAATCCTCGACGTGGGCCAGCGCGGTCTCGACTCGTTCGGACACCTGCTCCTGCAGGTGCTCGGCGCGTTCGGTCGGAAGCAGATTCGTGAGGGACTCCGTCGCTCGTGTCATGACCCCACTTTGTCACAAGAACCGGCAGCACGAACCGATCCGAAGTACTCGAGTCACGGCGGCGGAACCACACCGAACCGCACAATGGCAACATGGTGGTGTGACTTCACCTCATCAGACCGCAACCGCAACGCTGCACACCAACCGCGGCGACATCAAGATCGCGCTGTTCGGCAACCACGCGCCCAAGACCGTCGAGAACTTCGTCGGCCTGGCCGACGGTTCGAAGGACTACAGCACCGCCAACGCAGGCGGCACCGACTCCGGACCGTTCTACGACGGCGCCATCTTCCACCGCGTCATCGACGGATTCATGATCCAGGGTGGCGACCCGACCGGCACCGGCGCCGGCGGCCCGGGCTACAAGTTCGGCGACGAGTTCCACCCGGAACTGCAGTTCGACCGCGCCTACATCCTGGCCATGGCCAACGCCGGCCCGGGAACCAACGGCTCGCAGTTCTTCATCACCACCGGCCCGACGCCGCACCTTAACCGCCGCCACACCATCTTCGGTGAGGTCGTCGACGAGGAGTCGAAGAAGGTCGTCGACGCCATCTCGACCACGGCCACCGATCGTGCGGACCGCCCGCTCGAGCCGGTCGTGATCAACAGCGTCACCATCGCGTAGGGAACCGCAGCACATGACCAACCCCGGCTGGGGCGGTGCCGCGAACGAGGGCACTCCGCCCCAGCCGCGGTGCGTCCGACACCCCGATCGCCCCACTGCGCTGTCGTGCAATCGGTGCGGTCGCCCCGCGTGCCCCGAATGCCTGCGCGAAGCCGCAGTCGGCTACCAGTGCGTCGACTGTGTCGCCGCCGGGCAGCGTGACGTTCGCCGGGTCCGCAACGTCGCCGGCGCCGTGACCGCACAGCGTGCGGTGCCGCTGGTGACGTACATCCTGATGGCCGCGAACGTCGGCATCTTCCTGATCACCGCGGCGCAGTCCCGCAGCATCATGCAGAACCAGGCGGGATCGGCGCTCTTCGCCGACTGGGCGCTGTTCCCACCCGCCGTCGTGGACGGTCAGCTCGTCCGCGTGATAGGCAGCGGATTCCTGCATTTCGGTCTCATCCACCTGGCCGTCAACATGTTCGCGCTGTGGATCATCGGCCGCGACACCGAACTGGTCCTCGGCCGCGCCCGCTACGCGTTCGTGTACTTCGCGTCGATCCTCGGCGGTTCCGCCGCGGTGATGCTGTTCCAACTGCACGCTGTCACCGCGGGTGCATCGGGTGCAGTCTTCGGGCTGATGGGCGCGCAGGCCGTCATCCTCCTGAGGCTGCGGCGCAGCCCGGCGCCGGTGATCTCGGTGATCGCGATCAACGTGATCATCAGCATCACCATCCCCGGCATCTCACTGTGGGGGCATCTCGGCGGCCTGGTCGCCGGAGCCGCGGCCACCGCGGCGATCCTCTACGGCCCTCAGCTGCTGGGCGCCGGGAACAACCGGGAGAAGGCCGTCACCGTCGGCTGGATCTGCCTCGGTGTCGTCGTGCTGGTGCCGCTGGCCGTCATCGCGGCCCGTACCCTGCAGCTCCGCGCGAGCTTCGGCTACTGACCCCGGCCGACCAGGCGATGCACCGCGAGGGCATCGAACACGTCCTCCGGATTGGTGCCGAGATCCCAGCGGCCGAAGATCAGGAGGCGTTCGGTGCCGTCCTCGGTGCGGACGTCGATCTCGAGCATCGGCACCCGGCGGCCCAGCCGCGGATACCGGACGAGGCGCGCCCGGTCGATCTGCGCACGGGCATACCCGTGGCGGCCCGTCAGCCGGTTCACCACGATCCCGCCGCCCTCCTTGTCGACGGCCAGGCGCGGACGCTGCCGCAGAGCCGACGCGGCGGTCAGCAGCAGCCCCAGGGCGGCGACGCACACGAGGACACGGCCCGCCGGCTCGATCGACACCGACAGTCCCGCGACCCCCAACGCGAGCCCGCCCACGGCGAGAGCGATCACCGCACCGAGCGGCGTCGACCACTCCAGCGGTGCCTCGTCAGCAGACATCGGCACTCGACCTGCGGCTATCCACAGGGGTTGTCCACAATGGGGATGAATGACATGCGTGTAATTGTGATCGTCAACGCCAGCGCATCGTCATGATCAGCCCGACCACCATGAAGCCGAATCCGATCAGGAAGTTGTAGGCACCGAGGTTGTTCATCCACTCGAGCTGGTCTGCGGCCAGGTAGTAGACGAGCAGCCACACGAGGCCGACCAGCATGAACCCGAGCATCACCGAGACGTACAGGGTGCTCGAGGGGCCGGCCTTCACCTTCACCGGGGTGCGGCTCGCAGGGTTGATCGTGTAATCGGTCTTCTTTCGGACCTTCGACTTCGGCATGACGTCCTCGTTCGTGCGGCTCTGCGGGAATGTGGGCAGGTAGATTCGGAAATACCTGCGTGTGTACACGCTAACGTAGCCGCGTTTCGCGCGGCGAGGACGAGGGGACGGAAACACCGGTGACCAGGTCGATCTTCTGGCGGATCGCGGTGCTGGTGGTGTGTCTGGTGGCCGGCCTGCTGGTGGCCACCACCCGCCAGGTGTCGCACGGCAACGAGATCCGGGCCGGTGACTCCACCCGGTTGTCCGACCTCGTGCGGAACGCGCAGTCCGAGACCGACCAGGTGGCCGAGACCCGCGACGAGCTGGCGGCGCAAGTGGAATCGCTGCAGCAGGACGCGGCGGCGTCCGACAGCGGTGTCGCGCAGGCCCTCGCCGACAGCAAGGCGCTCGCCACCGATGCCGGGCTCACACCGATGACCGGGCCCGGCGTCACCGTCACGCTCACCGACGCCCCCCGCGACGCGGACGGCAAATACCCCGTCGACGCGTCGCCGGACGATCTGGTCGTCCACCAGCAGGACGTCCAGAGCGTGCTGAACGCGCTGTGGGTGGGTGGCGCCGAGGCCGTCGGCATGCAGGACCAGCGGATCGTCAACACGTCCGCGCCGCGCTGCATCGGCAACACCCTGCTGCTGCACGGCCGCACATACAGCCCGCCGTACGTGATGTCGGCGATCGGGGATCCGGCGCGGCTGGAGGCGGCACTCGCCAACGAACCCGGCATCCGGTTGTTCAAGCAGTACGCGACACGGTTCGGCCTCGGCTACTCGGAAGCCGCGTCCGGCCAATTGTCCGTGCCCGGGTACGCGGGCCACTGACGGGAACGGTCCCCGGCCGTGCGCGGCTCGGGGCGGGCAGAATACCCTGCTCCCATGAGGATTCTCGTCGTCGACAACTACGACAGCTTCGTGTTCAACCTGGTCCAGTACCTCGGACAGCTGGGAACCCGGGCCGTGGTCTGGCGCAACGACGATCCGAACCTCACCGGGCCCGACGCGATCGCGGCCGCGGCGGCCGAGTTCGACGGCATCCTCCTGAGCCCCGGCCCCGGCACACCGCAGCGCGCAGGAGCGACGATGGACCTGGTCACGGCATGCGCCGCGGCCGGCACGCCGCTACTCGGGGTGTGCCTCGGACACCAGGCGATCGGCGCCGCGTTCGGCGCGACCGTCGACAGGGCGCCCGAACTCCTGCACGGCAAGACCAGCATCGTCCACCACACCGGCGAGGGTGTTCTCGCCGGTCTGCCCGACCCGTTCACCGCCACGCGCTACCACTCGCTGACCGTCCTGGAAGACACCATCCCGGACGAACTCGAGGTCACAGCGCACACCGACAGCGGCATCGTCATGGCGATGCGGCACCGGGAACTACCGATCCACGGCGTCCAGTTCCACCCGGAGTCCGTGCTCACCGAGGGCGGGCACCGGATGCTCGCCAACTGGCTCACCGTCTGCGGCGACGCCCCGAAGGAATCCCTCGTCGCCACCCTCGAAGCCGAGGTCGCGCAGGCATTAGGGGCGTAGCCCCCGTGAGTGGTTGACGAGTCCAGAGACTCCTCAACCACGCACGGGCGGCGGAGCCGCCTACCGCGGGATGCCGAGCGCTCCGACACCGACGGAGACGACAGCGTTCTTCGTGATCTCCGATCCCGGCGGCTGTTCCTGGCTGATGATCTTGCCGACCATCTCCGGGTCCAGTGTGGACGTCTGCGTCTGGTTCAGCGAGGCCGACGACCCGCTCCAGCCGGCGCTGCGGAGTTCGGCGAGCGCCTGCGACACCGTCTTGCCCGTCAGGTCGGGCATCTCGATGTTGTTGCCGTTCGACACCCGGATCTGGATGGTGTCGCCCTTGGCGGCGGTGGAGCCGCCGACGGGATCGGTGGAGACGACCTGCCCCTTGGGCACACCGGAATCGATGTTCTGGATCTGCACCTTGAAGCCGGCGCCCTCGATGTTCGCCTGCGCGACCTCGACCTTCTGACCGGTGACGTCGGGGATGCGGATCTGCTCGGGTCCGGTGCCCAGCGTGACGGCGACCTCGGAGTCGAGGGAGATGCTCGCCCCCGAGGACGGGTTCTGCTGTATCACCTTGTCGATGTCGGACGCGTCGGACGGGGCGCGGGCCACCGCGGTGTCGAGCCGCAGACCGACCGCGTTCAGTTCCTGCTGGGCTTCCTGCTGGGTCAGGCCCGCGAGCCGCGGGACCTTCACCTGTTCGGGGCCCGACGACACCTCGAGGGTGATCGTGCTGCCCTCGTCCACCTGCACGCCGCCGACGGGCCGGGTGGTGATGACGTTGCCGGTCGCGACGACGGCGTCGGGTTTCTGCTGGCGGGCGACGCGGAAGCCGAGGTTCTGCAGCGTCGTCTCGGCGTCGTCCGCGGCCTGGTTCGTGACGTCCGGCATGGTCACCTGATCGGCCTTCGAACCGGGACCCACGGACCACAGGAACGCGCCGACGATGCCGACGACGATGAGGGCGCCCAGCGCCATCAG